>JBEPXU010000097.1:0-7733 GCA_041641735.1 Ectothiorhodospiraceae bacterium | reverse complement strand
GCCTCGCTGTCGTGACCGGTAAGCTGTTCCGCCGCCTGGACGATGGCGGAGGTGTTGGCGGTGTGCATAGCAGGGACACCCTGAATCAGGGGAGATAGCTCCCAGCCCAGATCGCTCTCGCCCAGCAGGGTATGTAAACGTCCGTTGAGGATGGCGCGCAGTTCCTCCAGCTCCATCCCGGGGATCGGGCGCAGGTCCAGATGCAGTTCGCAGTGACCGCAGATGCGGTTGGGATTGTCGCCGCCGTGGATATGGCCGAGGTTCATGGTCGGCACCGGCACTTTGAACTGTGGATCGCGGTGTTGGGATTGCAACTCGTTGCGCCAGGTCAGCAGATCGCCGAGCACCCGGTGCATCCCCTCCAGGGCATTCACGCCGAGCGAGGGATCGCTGGAATGGCCTGCCCGACCGGTCAGCCGCACCGCCTCCATCATGATCCCTTTGTGGGCGTTGACCGGGCGCATGCCGGTTGGCTCTCCGATGATCGCATAGCGCGCTTTGGGCCGCCCCAGTTTTACCAGTGCCCGGGCACCATCCATGGAGCTCTCCTCATCGGCGGTGGCAAGGATAATCAGTGGTTGTTTGAGCTGTTCGGCCTCGAACTGCCGGGCCGCTTCGATGGCTAGGGCGAAAAAGCCCTTCATGTCGGAGGTACCAAGGCCGTAGAGCCTGTTTTCCTTCTCTGTTAGTCGAAACGGATTGTGATTCCAGCGCCCTTCGTCGTAGGGCACAGTATCGGTGTGGCCGGCCAGCACCAGTCCGCCCGGCCCTTTGCCGAGGGTGGCGATGAGGTTGGCCTTGTGGGGTTGGTTGGGTAGCGGCAGCACCTCGATGGCGAAACCGAGCCGCTCCAGCCACTCGGCCAGCAGCTCTATAACTTCCAGGTTGCTGGTATCGAACTCGGGGCTCACGCTGCTCATCGACGGTACGGCGATAAGCTCGGTGAGCATCTCCATCAGTGCGGGGGCAGTATGTTTCATGAGGGGATTCTGAACCGTGTCGATCGCGCCGGCAAGACTGGAGTGTGTCGTACAGAACGGATTTAAAGTGGATAGTAGGGGATTTATGGTTGGTTCGGTTGGCCTTATCGCGTATCGTGGCGCTGGTCTTGCAACATCTGCGCATTTGGCGGCACTGAAAGAGGTTGCAATTGACCTGGATCAACCCTCTGTCGTTCACCTTTGTGTAGAGTGTTACAAGCGCTTGACACTATCATTATAATCCCATAAAAATCTTATGGATATTTAGAATATTACCACACTCTTACAATTGTAAACCTCAAGGGGGACAGCGATGAGCATTCTGAGCTGGTTCAAGCATGTAACCGAAGATAGTACTGGAGCGGACCTGATGGATCAGCCGCTGACATTCGGAGAAGGAGAAGAGGTTTTCAGTGGTCTGAATATGCGTGACGCACTCGATGCGCATATGGCCTGGACCAACCGCCTGGAAGGTAAAATTACGGGCGAAAACAAGGAAGAACTGGATGTGGTAGCCGTGGCATCTGACTGTGAATGCAAGTTGGGCCGCTGGATTCACGGTGAAGCCAAGCAACAGTTTGGTAATCAGCCTGACCTGGAAGAGTTGCGCAGGGTCCATGCGGAATTTCATCTCAAGGCCGGGGAGATCCTGAACAACGTCACCAATGGGCAGGGGAAGGACGCCCTGGCAAATCTCAAGCAGCTTCGCCACCAGTCCGGCACTGTGCAGTTGTCACTGGTACGTCTCTACTCGCACGCTCAGCACTAAGTCTGCTGCGACCGGCCAGCAACTGGGCCGGTCGGTCGTATTCGACTCTAGCCGAAATCAGAAGCTGTACTTTAGTTCGGCAAATAGACGGTCATTGTCGTCGATGGTGCTAAACGGGATTTTTCTGCCGTTTTGGTAAGTGACGATACCGGCGGTGGCCGTCAGGGCATCGGCGATATCGTAGGCAACGGAGTAGCGGCCAAAGCCCCCATCGCTCAAATCGTCTCCGAAGGCGGAGAGCAGCGCCAGCAGATGCAGGCGAGCGTGCATGAAGTCGCCCTGATAGCGCAGCGCGGTCTGCCATTCATCCTCGATTACCCCCTCCGTCATGAGTTCCTCGTCGTAGCCGTTGATATGACGGTTGGCCACTTCCAGCGTCAGCGTTGTTTCACTCAGTCCCGAAAATTCCACACCAAGCAGGGTGTCGAGACGGACAAATCTCTCGCCAGGCAGCGAGGCATACTCCAGACCGCTGAAACGGGCCGCCTCCGCCTTGAGCAGCCAGTTGTTGACGGCCAGGTTAGTGGCGAAGCCGGTCATGGTCAGGCGAGCGTGCTGTAACACGGGACCGTCGGCAGTGTTAACGCTATGAGGGGAGTCATCATAGAGTTGTGCCCAGTAGAGCGACAGATCCCAGCCACTGAATATCCCATTGGCGGCGAAGGCATATTCGGTGTGGTTACCCCCGTCGCTTGGGATCGTCTCTTCAGGCATGGGTGCTGGAGCGGGATAGTAGTCGGAGCCGTACGGGGGATTCTTGTTGAAACGGATCTCGGGGATCGCCATGGCAGTGAGTCCCCAGTCGCCGACATAATAGTCGAGACGTGCCATCCCCAGCGGCAGGCGTAGATCCTCAATGTCCACCATACCCGGTTCGCGGTTGTCCAGCGGGTTGATCACGTCGGTAATACGGATGTTGTCAGATTTTCCCCAGATAATGATCTGCCGGCCAAGCTTAAGGTCGGTACGGCTGCTCAGTTTGCCACGCATCCAGGCCTCGCCCAGTTCGGTTTCCCGTTCGGACTCATCGAGAACCTCGCGGGTGTATTGATCGCGTCCGTTAATACGGTAGGCGTCATCATAATAGGCGTAGCCCGCTACATAACCTTTCCATGAGTGGCCGAGGTCGGCATCCAGCTTCAGATTGAGTTTGGCGCGCAAACGGGAAAGGCCGCGGTAATCGGTTTCTCCGGTGGCCGGGGCGTCGTGGGCATAATTGTAGGCCGTACCCAGAGTCAGCGCGCCGCCGAATTGCAACGGCGATTGTTCCACCACGATCTCTCTTCCATTGTCGTCCATTGCAGCATCGTCGAATCCACCCAGTACGGCATCGAGGGAACTGTCAGTGTCTGATGCTGCCTTCCCGTCCGAGGATGTGTCGAAACCCTGCAACACTTCATCGAGATTATTGTCTGCAGCGGCCAGTGAGTTGCTGACCACCATCAGGGTCATAAGCAGGGGAGTGGTGTAACGATGTAACATCGGGATTAGAGACCCTTTTCCAGACGACGAACGCTGAACATCTGTTCACTCAGGTCCTGGTTGTACTGGATATTGTCGAAGAAAAGCTCGGTCTTGTGCAGGGTGGTCTTACCCTTTTTGGTGGTCATGCTCATCTCGGTAATGGTCCAGACGCCGTCGATCTTTTCAAGTCCGCTCACGTCCTGATACTTGAGTTTATTGCCCTCGTTGACCCAGTGCACGGCGCGCACCACCACGAAGTTATCCTGGCGGACAAAGGCGATGGACTTTTCATAGCCGGTCTCTTCGATCTCCTCGCGGGTCTTTGGCAGCGCCTCGATCAGCCAGACCTTGGCACCGCGTACCTCGCCCTCCTTGAGGATCTTGAAATCGTAGGCGTCGAGGTTCTTGCGGGTCATGTCGGCGTAGTTGAAGTCCGAGCCCATGAAACTGCCGCTCTTGTCGCTGGAGGCGATGCGCTTGGTCTTGCGCAGCGCCGGCAGGTAGAGCCACTGGTCGTCGTCTTTCTCGTATTCGTCGTAGTCGTAGGTGAGAAAGGCGGTGTCCTCCACATCTGCCGGGGAGGTGAAGAACATAATGCGCTGTTTGTCCTCGCCCTTGTCCTTGTCGAAGCTGCGGATGGTTCGCGTGCGGGTATCGCCGTTCTTGTCGATCAATACCATCTTCATGTCGGCGACGCGGTTGTCGCCATCATCGCGGTCATCCACCGCCTGCATGATCTCCCGCGCATTCATCGCCGCGAAGGCCGACTGGGCAGCGAACAAAGAGAGTGCCAAGGTTAGTACCAGTTTCATCGCTTTCATTACATCACTCCTTTATAAAAGGATTAGTCAACGCAGAGACTGCGAATGCTGCACCCTCTGCGTTACAAACTTCTAATAATCACTGTCATCTGAAATCAGGTGGCTGCGGTGCAGCTCAGTCATCAGTGCCGGGGCGAGGAAGAAGTCGGCCAGCAGCGCCATGATGATGGTGAAGCCGGTGAGCAGGCCGAAGTTCACCAGGTTACTCAGGTTCGCACCGGTGTAGAGGAAGAAGCCGATGGAGAGCACCACGGTGGTGACGAACATCGCCCGGCCGGTGGTCATCAGGGTCTTGCGCACTGCCTCTTTGACATCGCCGGTGTCGTGGTGGTAGCGGCGGTAGTTGTGCATGAAGTGGATGGTGTCGTCCACTGCCAGACCGATGGCGATGGAGCCGATCAGCATGGTGAAAAGATCCAGCGGCAGGTCGAACCAGCCCATCAGACCCAGGGTGAGAATGATCGGCGTGAGGTTGGGGATCATGCTCACCAGACCGATGCGGATGTTACCGATGAGCAGGATCATCATCAGTGTGATTATACCGGCGGCGATGACGTAGCTCTCTGCCATGGAGAAGATGGTGGCGGACATCGTGCGGCTGAGCAGCGCGTTCATACCGGTGATGGTAATCGCGGTCTCATCGTCGAAGACCTTGCTGAAGCGCTGGTCGATGTCGGCGAGGAAATCCTTGTAGAGCACGGCATCGGCCCAGGGCATCTTGATGGTGAAGCGCGCCTTGCTGAACTGTGAGTCGACGAAATCTTCAAGGTCGTCGGAGCCGGAGTTTTCGAACAGGAGGAACTCCTGGGCGATGAGCTGGCGGTTATCGGGGATGTTATAGAAGGCGTCGCGGTTTTCGTTTAGTGCCTTGTTGATCTCCTTGAGAATATCGGCCAGCGACAGGGTCTTGCCGACGAACAGCTCGCCGTGGTCGATTTTGCCGACCTCATCCCCAAGCTGCGCCAGTCCCTTCATGCGAGCCGGCTCATAAAAGCCGTTGGTTTCGCCGGTGTCGACCACCACCTCGACCGAGCTGGCGCCGCGCATCTCCTGGTCGACAAAATCGGTGGCGATACGTGCCGGGTTATCCTTCGGCAACCATTCAAACGGTTTGTGTGAGAACTTCACCTGTGCGGCACCACTGAGGCCGAATACCAGTACCGCGGCACTGATTAGCAGCACGGTGCGGGAACGGTCGGTGGAGAAGTCGGCGATGCGTAGCATCAGGCTGTCCATGCGGCGTTGACGGCTGGCCGCGCTGTCGCTGGTCTTCGCCTTGAGCGGCAGTACCGACAGCAGCGCCGGCGTCAGTGTCAGGGTGTAGAACAGGGCGATGAGGATGCCGATGGCGGCGATAATCCCCAGGTCGCTGATGGGGGCCACCTCGGCGCCGGCGAAGGAGGCCAGGCCGGCTGCGGTGGTCAGCGAGGTCATGGTGATAGCCAGTCCGGAGTGACCCAGGGCGTAGCGAATGGAGGCCTCCTTGTGGCTGCTGCTCTCGGTTTTTGCCTGGCCTTCGTGAAGTTGTTGCAGGTGGCGGAAAAAGATCGCCATCAGGTGGACCGAGGCGCCGATACCCACCGCCAGCAGGAAGGAGGGGAGGATCTGTGTCGGCAGCTTGAACGGAATACCCAGTGCCGCCATCAGCCCCAGCGTGGAGAAGAGCGAGAGGATCACTGTCAGCATCGGCAGGATCACACCACTGATGCGGCGGAACAGCAGGAACAGCACCAGCGAGATGGCGATCAGTGCCATGCCCATGAACTTCTTCATGTTCTGCTGCATCGCCTTTTTCAGCACGTCGGAGACGACGGGGGAGCCGGCCAGGTAGATCTGAAAATCCTCGGCGCTGTATTCGGCAGCGATGGCGGAGACCTTGTCCACCACTTCGCTGTTCTGTGCATCGGTCAGCGGTTCACGTTCGGCGGTGGCATCGGGGTCGACATCCAGCGAGCCGCTGTCGAAACCCGCAAGTACATCCTCGGTGCTCTGTTCGCTGACGAAGGCGTCGGTCTTCAGCACCACGGTGGTGATGGTGGCATCCTCCGACAGCAGCAGGTTGCGGTAGACCGGGTTGGCGAGTGCTCGCTGTTTGAGGGCGTTGAGCTCCGCTTCGTTCTGCGGCCAGTTCTCCAGCAGGTCCTCCACCAGCAGTTCGCCCTCCGAGCCGCGGGTGTCGCGGGCGTTGACCAGCGAGGTGATGTCGTCGAGATAGGGGGTGTTGTCGGCCAGCTCCCGGTGCAGTGTTTGCAGTCTCTTCAGGAAGGTCGGTTTGAAGACATCGTCGCTCTTAATGGTGAGCAGGATCAGCTCGTCGCGGCCGAACTGATCGCGAAAGTCGTTATAGGCGAGGAGGGTGGGGTCCTCTTCGTGGAGGAAGCCCTCGGTGGAGGTGTCCATGGTCAGCTTGGGCAGCTGGCCCACCAGCCCTGCAACGACTGCGAGGAGCAGCACTAGGGTCTTCCAGTGGTTGCGGTAGATGAGGCCGCCGAAGGCGGCAAAGCCGGTTTCGATACGATGCCTGAAAGTGGTGCCCATTGGCTCAATCCTTAATAAATTTCCGGGTTGCGAATGGCGGCGAGTACCAGATCGGCTATCTGCTCGCCCGCCTCCCTGTTAGTGAGAAAGTGGTCCGGCTGGTAGATATCCGGATGGTGCTCGGCAGTGCGACGGCGGATGGGTTCATTGGCGGCGTAGAGATTGATGCTGCCGACTATCATCATAAACACCATAAAGCTGTTTACCTGCCGGAATTTCCCTTCGGCGATCCCTGTTTCCAGCGTGGAGGTGAGTGCCCCCAGCACTCTTCCCATCGCACGCACGGCGCCATCCGGCAGATTGCGTCCACCCGAGGCAACCTCACGAAGGAGGATCGGTGACATATAGCGGGAATTGCCAGTAGCCTCGGCAAAGACGGTAATAAACCGGCGGACTTGTTCCTGACAGTCGCTGCTGGAACGAACCGCTGCCTCGACCTCATCCGCGGTGCGTTCAAACCCCCGCTCCCGTACTGCGTGGTAGAGCGCTTCCTTATCACCTATCTGGTAATAGAGGGTTGCTTTGTTGACGCCTGCCGCCTGTGCCAGTTCATCCACACGAGCCCCGTCATAGCCCTTCTCAGCGAAAACCTCCGCTGCACGCTCCAGGATCGTATCGGCCGTTTTTCCCGATTTTTGTGCACTCATATCGTGCATAATGAATTAAACCATTTGGTTAAACCTTTTGGTTGAATTGTCGGGGTTCATGTCATCAATGTCAACCCGAAAGGGTTTAGCGTCATTTCGCTGTCATAAAACTGTAATATTTGTGGTAAAATTTGGAAAAGTTGGTCCGATGTTTGCCTATAGCTTGTTACGTCATTTGCCGATGCGTCGGTGAAGCGTGTTTTTTATATCTTGGAGGAAATTATGAACATATCGCGCCTGTTTGCGGCTGTCTTGCTGGTCTTTGGGGCAAGTAGTGTCGCCTTGGCGGAAGCCGACCTGAAGATCTACGGTTCCAACACCGTCGGTGCGGAGATGGCCCCGGCACTGGTTAAGGGCTGGCTCAAAAAGCAGGGTTATGGACAAATCAAGGAGGAAAAGGACGGTAGCGAGAGACTGATAACCGGGGCCAATAATGCCGGCAAACAGATCAGCGTGGAGTTGGATGCCCAGGGTTCCAGCACCGGTTTCCGGGCACTTGCGGCTGACAAGGCCA
>JBEPXU010000096.1:0-7769 GCA_041641735.1 Ectothiorhodospiraceae bacterium | reverse complement strand
ACTACGTGGTTTCTCCGCATCCCCTGCCGCGGTTTTTATCGCCTTTTTCAGGGTATCAAGCTTTGTATTGACGACTTCCTTTTTATTGATGAAGTACCGCCCCTCATTGTCGATACTGATTTCGACAACCTTTTTCTCACTCTTCATCATCGGGCCACTGGCCTGGGGAAGTTCGATGCTAATCTCCGTCTCACGTTCGAAGGTAGTCGACACCATGAAGAAGATCAGCAGCAGGAAGACCACATCGATCAACGCTGTCAGATTGACATCCGGTTCCTCACGACGACGCGATTGCAACTGCATCAGGCAGCCTCCTCGCCCGCTTCACGCTCACCGTGAATCACCTCGACCAGCTTGAGCGACTCCTCCTCCATCTTGATCACCAGCATATCGACACGACCACGGAAATAGCGGTAGAACATGAGACTGGGAATCGCCACGGAGAGACCCGCTGCAGTTGTAATCAATGCTTCGGAAATACCGCCTGCCAAAACAGTCGGATTCCCCACACCCTGTTCGGTTATAGCGGCGAAAACCTTAATCATGCCGATAACGGTACCAAGCAGGCCAAGCAACGGCGTAATTGAAGCAATGGTACCCAGTGTATTAAGGAAACGTTCCAGCTCAATCACGACCTGGCGCCCCGTCTCTTCGATCGCCTCCTTCATCACCTCGCGCTCGTGCTGCATGTTGACCAGACCGGCAGCAAGGATACGCCCCAACGGGGAACTGTCACGCAGAAGGCTGAGCCTGTCGTTGGTCAATTCCTGATTCTTGTGCAACTGCCAGACCTGGGCAACCAGGTTGCCCGGGACGACTTTTTCCTGCTTCAACGCCCAAAATCGCTCAACGATAATGGCCACCGCCACCACCGAACAGAGGATTATCGGCACCATTAACCAACCGCCAGCGGTAACGAGTTCAAACACAGTTCAGCCTTCCTTAATACCTTTAAAAACAGCGGGATAATGTAACAAAGTCCGGCCACCTCGCCTAGTGGTTTAGCTCACATTATTGCCTCTGCCAAATATGCGGATTTGTTTGCCGGTAGGCACGGGGGCGGTGCTTGCCGGTTCCAAGCATGAATGTTAGCGTCCCTGTCTTGTCACTCAGCAGTATCTTTGCCCCGACTTTTTGATAACGCTCGACCACCTTTGAGAGGGGAAAACCGTAACGGTTCCGATACCCCACAGGAAAGAGTGCATATCGCGGCATAACAGCAGAGACAAAATCAGGGGTGGACGAGGTCTTGCTGCCATGGTGAGGAACCACAAGGATACTCGCATCGAGACGTTCTCCACTATCCAACAGCACCCGCTCGGCCTCTGCCTCGATATCCGCTGTCAGTAGCAGGGCATCGTTTCCGGCCGTAACCCGAAGAACGCATGAGTGATTGTTCTGCTGCGGAGAAAGATCCGCTGACGTAGGATGGATGATGCGAAACTGCACACCATCCCAACGCCATTCAACTCCGCGTTGGCAAGGCTCTCTTCTCGCCTCACCAGGCAGATCAGCGACATTGGTCAAGAGGCGCCTCACCGGTATTTGAGTTAGAACCGAAGGGGCGCCCCCTGAATGGTCACTACCGCTGTGGCTGACAATCAGGGTATCAATCTTCCGAATGCCCTGCTCCCGTAAAAAAGGGATAACAACCGCATCGCCGGTATCGAAACCAGAGGGAAATTTTGGACCTGTATCATAGATCAGCAGATGGTGTCGGGTCTGCACCACCGCCGAAAGTCCCTGCCCGACATCCAGCAATGTAAAGCGGGCCGTTCCGACCGCAGGGAGTGATGGCCGCCATAAAACCAGGGGCAACAGTAGTAAAAGGCCTGCAGGCCGCAGTGGCCAACCATTCGGGGCAAATAACCACAGCAAACCAATGAATGCCGGCCACAGTGTCCAGCCTGCGATGGCAATGGGCAGCACGGGTATCGCGTTACTCAGCCACTGCAGAAATGGCCACAGCCCCTGGAGTAAACCCGCTGCCGAAATTAACAGCGTACTACCAACAGCAGGCCACCAAAGACTCACAACACCGGCCAACGTCAACGGAACAACCAAAAGACTGACGAATGGTACCGCTACCAGGTTGGCAAACGGTGCACTGATTGACCCTTGCTGAAAAAACAGCAGTAATAACGGCAACAGCCCCACTGAGACTAGAAGCTGTACCCGTCCCCAGCGCCACCAGAGTCCACTGGCTTTAACCCTTCCTCCCATGCCATAGAGTATCCAGATAACCGCTGCAAACGAGAGCCAGAAACCGGAAGAGAGCACCGATGCCGGATCAATAATGACAACGGCCCACAGGGCAAGTATTAGAATGCGGCTACGTTTAAACGGCCGCTGCCACCACCGTGCTCCCAGCACCACTGCAAGCATCACGAGGGCCCTTTGTGTCGGTATGGAGAAGCCTGCCAGGGCAGCATAAGCGAGTGCCGCCAGTAGCGCGATAACACTGGCTGCACGGGGCGCGGCCAGCCAAAGGCAACAGGCGGGACACAGACGCCAAAGCCACTGCCACAGGAAAAAAATCAAACCTGCAACCAGCCCCACATGCAGACCCGAAATGGCAACAAGATGGTTGGTACCCGTTGCCAACAACACATCCCATTGTCTGTCGCGAATAGCGCTTCGCTCGCCAATCGCCAGCGCAGTGATCATGCCTTGCATAGGGTGTCCCTTCAGTACCCCGGATAGCTGCTGCGCTATCCGGTAACGCAGACGTACCAGGCCATAGCCTCCGACTGCAGGCGCTAACAGCCGGTTATCACCCGCATTGCGGACATAACCGGTTGCCCCTATCCCCTGCTGGAATAGCCATTTTTCATAATCGAAACCACCCGGGTTATAGAGCGCCCACGGGCGTTTGAGTTTTACCCGTAAATGCCAGCGTTGCCCCGGTATAAGTGTCGATGGATAGCCTTGATACCAGGCAAGACGCAAACGCGGAGGTAACTCGATCGGCTCCCCACTCAGGGTCCTCCCCTCCTCCACCTTCAACTCAAAGCGCAGAACCCGACCGTCTGAGTGAGGCAATGCATCAACGACGCCCACCACCTGCAGCGGAACCTGCTCGTAGGCTGTCTCAAGCCCAGGGTGAAGCCGGCCGTAGGCATCCATCGCTGCCAGTGAAAACCCTGCAGCAAACAACAAAAGCCATACGGCTACCCATTTAAGTTGGTGAAAACGTAGGAAGGGCCACGGTAACGACCATAAAAGAAGAAAAATCAGCCAGTTCGGCCAATGTGGAAGCTGGTAGAGCGTAATAATGCCAAGCAGCAGTGCGATCGTCCCTGAAAGCATAGGTTTCCCTTAGTTGGAATTTGTGGATAATACGGTGCACGACAAATCCTTTGGTCGCAGCACTCCAATGCCGAAAAATTTTATCAAACGTTACATGCCGGATCACCGTACGATTCGCGAACACAAGCACCTTCGCTTTTTTGGTACCCTGCTGCATGATCCTAACCTGTTCCATCTGAACCGACGCTCAGCCTCCGGAGCCTTCGCCGTAGGCCTCTTCATGGCCTTTGTTCCCCTGCCCACACAGATGTTGCTTGCAGCCGCGGCGGCTATTCTGTTTCGAGTCAATCTGCCGATCTCGGTCGTACTGGTATGGCTCACCAATCCTGTCACGATTCCGCCGATGTTCTATTTTGCCTACCTAGTCGGCACCTGGATTCTGGGTACACCGGTACATGTAGAGCAAAGCTCCTTCGAGCTCTCCTATGAGTGGGTGATGAATGAGCTTGGTAATATCTGGCAACCGCTCTTGCTCGGCTGTTTTGTCGCAGGCTCGGTGAGCGCCATCACCGGTTATTTCACCATTCGGGGATTATGGCGCCTGCACCTGGTCAGGCACTATCAGGAGAGGAAGCTTCAGCGCAAGATACGAGAACTGAAGAAAAATCAAAATCAGGATTGACGCTTTACAGGGCGTACTCCAAGCCTAATCGCTCAATACCCCATCCGTCATTCTCAATACCCGATCCATACGCTGCGCCATTGTCGGGTCGTGAGTCACCACCACAAAACTCGTACGTAGCTCCTCATTGAGCTCTAACATCAACTCATAGACCTGCTCTGCGGTATGTTGATCCAGGTTGCCTGTCGGCTCATCGGCCAGAATGCAGCGGGGACGGGTCACCAGTGCGCGGGCAATCGCGGCACGCTGACGTTCTCCACCGGAGAGTTCACCGGGTTTATGCGCCACACGCGGCCCAAGGCCGACGCGTTCTAGGATCTCTGCCGCCTGTTCCCGCGCAGCGGCGGGTTTATCACCGCGAATCAAAAGCGGCATCGCCACATTTTCGAGGGCCGTAAACTCAGGGAGCAAATGGTGGAATTGGTAGACAAACCCCAGCGCCTCGTTGCGCAGGCGCCCGCGAGCCGCCTCGTCGAGGGTGGAGATGGCCTTGCCCACGACGTTAACCTCACCGCTGGTGGGCGTATCCAGACCGCCAAGCAGGTGAAGCAAGGTGCTCTTGCCGGAACCCGAGGCACCGACAATGGCAATACGTTCCCCTTCGGCGACTTCCAGGCTCACCCCCTTTAGCACCTCCACGGAGAGGGGGCCCTGGACAAAGCGTTTATACAGATCACTGCATCCCAGTACGACGTCCATTTTACCGACACTACTCATAACGCAGTGACTCCGCCGGTTGGGTACGAGCGGCACGCATCGCGGGGTAGATCGTAGCAACAATACTTATCAGGAAGGAAACAGCGGTAATTTTCATCACATCATCCCAGTGAAGCTCAGAGGGTAAATCACTGATGTAGTAAACATTGGCGGGGAGGAACTCGACGCCGAAGAACTGCTCGATAGCCGGCACGATGGTCTCGACATTGAGCGCCAGGGTAACACCGCCGATCAAGCCAAGCAGGGTACCCACAAAGCCGATAAGTGTCCCCTGTACCATAAAGATCCCAAGGATGCTGCGAGGCGTCGCCCCCAAGGTGCGTAATATGGCGATATCGGTTGTCTTATCTGTTACCACCATGACCAGCGTGGAGACGATATTAAACGCCGCCACCGCCACAATCAGCAACAGGATTACAAACATGACCGTCTTTTCGGTCTTAATGGCGCGGAAAAAATTGGCGTGATACTGGGTCCAGTCACGCACCTGATAGATACCGGGTACCATCGCGGCAAGCTCGCGACTGACCAATGGCGCGCGGAACATATCGTCGAGTTTCAGGCGAACGCCGGTAACACCGTTATCCATACGAAAAAGCCGCTGCGCATCCTCCAGGTGGATAAGCGCCATGGCGCTGTCATATTCATACATCCCCACATCGAAGATGCCGCTGACAGTAAAACGTTTCATCCGAGGCATCACCCCTGCCGGGGTGACATTGGCGCTGGGTGTAACCAGCGTGACCTTGTCACCGGTCATCACCCCAAGACTCCGTGCCAGGTCGACACCGAGAACAATATGAAATTCGCCGGGTTGGAGATCACTGAGGTGGCCACGGACCATTTTATCGCCAACCGAGGACACCTTTGGCTCCTCAACTGGCAGGATGCCTCGCAGAATGCTTCCATGAACCTGCTGACCGTGGATCAGCATCCCTTCTTTTTGCACATACGGGGCAGTGCCGAGCACCTCTTTGTGGCCATCGGCGATACCTGCAAGCTGCTGCCACGGTTTAAGCGGCTGCGCATAGCCGCTGATGGTGGCATGCGCGGTCATGCCAAGAATGCGGTGGCGCAACTCACTCTCAAAACCGTTCATCACCGACAGCACAGTGATCAGTGCCGTCACCCCCAGGGCGATACCCAGCATCGAGGTCAGGGATATGAAAGAGATAAAGTGATTGCGGCGCTTGGCACGGGTATAGCGCAGGCCGATAAAAAGTTGCAGTGGTCGGTACATGGCGATGCATTAAACCACAATTAGCGCCTTAAGGGCAGATGACCGGCAGGGCTTTTTCCAGTACAACCTCTTCAGGTGAGACCCGTGCACGGTATGCCAGGGCCTCAACCCCTGCCGCCAGTGCCTGACGCAGAGTGGTTCCATAGGTCTCGTCGATCTCATCCGCCGGTCGAACCCACTCGACATCGCCACGCTGGACACAGAAAAATATCACCGCACGATGACCCTGCTCGACCATGGCCATCAGCTCCCGCAGATGTTTGCTGGCGCGCACACTGACCGCATCGGGAAAGAAACCGGCCCCCTGGTCATCACAGGTCGTGACATTCTTGACCTCAACGTAACAGTCGCGGCCATCATCCCCCCCCTGTAAAAGCAAATCGATACGGCTACCCTCCTCGCCATACCTCACCTCATGGCGGTGACAACTATAGCCCTGCAATTCCTCAATAATTCCCGAGTTTATTCCCTCCGCAACGAGTTTGTTCGGCATCCCGGTATGCACACCCACCAACACCCCCTGCAGGTTCTCGGTCACCTCCCAACTGTAACGGTATTTGCGCTTTGGGCTATTCACATCACGCAACCACACCGTCGAACCCGGCTCCGCACAGCCGGTCATGGCACCGGTGTTGGGGGTGTGAACCGTCAGCATTGCTCCATCCGGCAACTCGACATCAGCCAGGAAGCGTTTATAGCGGCGCAGGAGTTTTGCTGGTTGTAGAGCAGGAGTAAATTTCATTACTTAATTACAAGGATTTGAATAACCATACAAATGATGTAAGAATAACGCGCCACTCGGTTAACGATTATAAAACAGCTATAATTAGCGGTAACCACATCTTACCACGCAAGGACGCCACTTTAGCGGTGACGTACATGAACACCAAAATCGAGACCTTGCTGGAAAAACCCATCATCGAGGTTGACCTGCATGAGGCGGTCTATGCACTGGCCGAGGCACTCAGCCTGGTCGGTATCGATGAGCATCAACACGGTGAACGTGTCGCCTATATGGCGAGTAGCTGTGCCCATGAACTCAATTGGGAACAGGCCATGGTCGACAACGTATTTTATGCCGCTCTGTTGCATGACTGCGGCGTCTCTTCCAGTGTGGTACACAAAAAATTGATTGCCGAAATGGACTGGGACGGTGCGGAACTGCACTGTGTGCTCGGTGATTATTATCTAAAGAACTTTCCACCTCTGAGTCACCTGGCACCGATCGTTCGTTATCATCACACCCACTGGGACCAGATACAGGAAACCGGCCTGCCCGAAAACATTACACTGGCCAGCAATCTCATCTATATGGTCGATCGGGTTGACGCGATCTCTGCTCAGCTAAAACATGAAGGTAAACTCTCGTCCATGGAGCAGATCGAGCATATAAGACAGAAAATCAGTTATGCTGCCGGGGAACACTTTGCTCCCGAACTTGTCGAGGCTTTTCTTGAGGTATCCAGCAACGATGCCTTCTGGCTGACACTCGAGCCCCTCAACCTGGCAGAGTATATTTCCACCCAGGAAAACCGCAGTCAGCCACTACTGACCCAGTACGATGACGTCAGGAAGCTGGCGCGTATCTTTGCCCATATCGTCGACGCCAAGAGTTCCTTTACCTACGATCATTCCATGGGTGTATCACAGGTTTCCCGTCGGATTGCGACCCTTCTGGATCTGCCGAAACAACGGGTAGCACTCATCGAACTGGCAGGACTGCTCCATGACCTGGGTAAGCTGGGGGTTCCGGATGAGATCCTGGAAAAAAAGGGTCCCCTCAACGCTGATGAGGCGACGATCATGCATCGCCACAGTTACGAAACCTTCCGTATTCTCAGCCGCATCAAAGGCTTTGAAAATATCGCCGAATGGGCAGGC
>JBEPXU010000095.1:0-7817 GCA_041641735.1 Ectothiorhodospiraceae bacterium | reverse complement strand
GTAATGCACTACTTATGGTGAGGGCATCATAAGGGAAGAGAAGAGACGTGTAACCATGTCTGTGAGTGAATCGATTGGCCGGGCACGAGATTTACTTGCCCAACAGCGATGGGCGGCATTGGCCACTGTTGGCGACAATGGGCAACCGGAATGCTCCATGGTGGCTTACGCCATGAGTACCGATTTCACACGTGCCTATCTGCATCTGAGTGAGCTGGCAGCGCATACACGCAACTTGATGCACGAAGGACGTGCCTCACTGGCGATTACTGAAAGCGACTGTACTGGGGGCGATCCCCAGCAACTGGCCCGCATTTCGCTTTCGGGTCATATCTCACGGCTCGCTCCCTCAGAACCGGACTATCAGGAAGCGCGTAACCGCTACCTGAAACGGCTACCGGACGCTGCACCGCTATTTGATTTCGGTGACTTTCACCTGTTTTCTCTGCAAATTGATACGGCACGCTTTGTGGCCGGTTTTGGCCAGGCCCGTACGCTCAGCGGCAAGGCACTGAGTCGACGATAACCTGTCAATCGCAACTGCCAACCCGCTCCCCTCGCACATAAAAAACCATTGGCTGGGGTGGGTTAACGGGATTAATCACCTGCACGTGTACATCGCCTCGTGCAAGCCCACCGGCATACTCTACCCGACCAATTCCCTGTACCGCCTCCCAGTCTGTTGAACAATTCACCAACCAGGTATAGGTACTGCTAAATTCGCCTTGCAACTTGCGGCTGCATTCATGTCCCGGACGGGAAATTTGCGGAATAGGATCTTCCTTGCTGATGCACTGTGTCTTGGTATAGGAGGGGAAGTGTTGGGGGACACCGATAAAGGTGTACCAAATCTCAAATTCCCACTTCCCCTCCTCCAGACCGTCTTCTGCAAACAGCGGCTGAGTCACGATAAGCCCCAACAATACCGCAATGCCTAAACGTCCCATCTTCATCCTCCTCTCCTCCGTGGAACTCTCTTTTTTATAATCCAAGTCTAGCCCAAAATTTCCATATTTTTTGAAGGTAATTATCCAAAAGGCCCTTTTAACTAAGGTGGATTTCATATGGTAGTCCCCAAATGGGGGAGGATAAGGGGTTAGCCTCGTTGGGCAACTTCAGGTAACCTTTCTCAGGCTTGGTGGAGGAACAATGCTCTGAGGGGAAAATGAAAACAAAAGAACTCATTATTATCGGCGCTCTTTTAAGCGTCACTGGCACTGGCTGGGCTTCCGGCTTTGGCATCAGCGGCAAGAGCGCCAGCAACCTGGGAAGTGCTTTCTCCGGTACCGCCGTACTGGCTGAGGACGCCAGCGTGGTCTACACCAATCCAGCCGCCATGCAATATCTGGATGGCCAGCAATTCAGCATTCTGATGCACAGCATCGGTTCCGACCTGCAATTCGAGGACGATGGTTCAAATACCACCGGCGGTGCCAGTACCAGCGTCAGGGATCCGCACTACGTTCCCAATCTCTATTACGTCAATAATCTGGGTAATGATCTCAGTTTCGGCTTTGGCATCTACGCCCCGTTCGGCCTCGGTCTCGATTATGATGACGACTGGAAAGGCCGTTATATCACCACCGGTTCCGATATGAAGATCATCAATTTCAGCCCGGCCCTCTCCTACAGGGCCAGTGATAAGCTGAATCTGGGGGTTGGCGTCGATTTCCAGTATATTGATGCCACTCTGGAGAATGCGGTGGACTTTGGCACGCTTTGCGCACTCTACAGCGCAGGTCCCTGCAGTGATGGAAGTCAGAAGCTGACTGGCACCAGCTGGGCAAGCGGTTACTCACTCGGCCTGACCTATGATCTCGACAGTGCCACCCGCCTCGGCATGAGTTTTCACTCCACCACACATCATGACATCAGCGGTCAGTCAGATTTTGGTGGGACACCGGCGGCCTTCGCCGCGATGGGCATGTTTACCGATACCGATGCCAGCCTGTCGCTGGATTTGCCCGAGACCCTTGATGTGGGCATCAGTCGCGTCATCACGCCAAGGCTGCAGCTGATGGCCGATGCAACCTGGACGCGCTGGAGCCGCTATGACGAACTGGTGGTGAAGTTCGACAACAACACCCCGACCTCAACCACAAAACAGGACTGGCACGACACCTGGCGCTTATCCGTCGGTGGTAACTACCAGCTTAACCAGCGCTGGTTGCTGCGAGGCGGAATATCCCATGATCCGACACCGATCCCGGATGCCCAGCATCGTTCGCCGCGTGTCCCCGGCACCACCCGCAACTGGGTATCGCTGGGTGGCAATGCTCAACTGGATAAGGCTATGAGTGTGGATCTTGCCCTCTCCTACACCCTGCCGGTTACTACCCAGATCGACAACACCGATCCACTGGGACATAACCTGAAGGGCGAATATAAATCGGAGATCCTCTACCTGACGGCCCAGTTGAACTGGAAGTTCTGATAGCGGGAACACTGTGTCAGTTCAGAATGTACCGCTGGTAGCAAAGTAGGTTTTTGTTTCACCGGTATCGGTATTGTAGGCGTAGTCCACCCGGAGGGTGACATCGACAAAGGATTGTACACGCCAGCGCATACCGACACCGGTGCCGCTATAGAGCCGGTAACTGTCAATGCTGTCGACCTTCTGCCAGACATTCCCCACATCGGCAAAGATCAACCCGCGTAATTGACGATAACCCGTCAATTTATGTTGGTATTCAAAATTCCCCAGTAACATCAGCTTGCCCTGCAGGGTATCTTTGTCATAACCCCGTAGTGTGGTTGAACTGCCCAGCGAGTAGGGCTCACCGTTGCCGAAGGCCATGCCTAGTTTCAACCGGGTGTTGATATTCGCATCGAGCTTATCGAGGGGGGTGTAGCGACTGTAAGTAAAGTCATTTCGGAAAAAATCGAGATCCGAGCCCAGTGTCGAGTCGGCCACCTCCACCGAATAGTCGAATACCTCGCCCTTACGATGGTAGGGGAACTGATCCACCTTCACATAGGCCAGATTGCCCAGCAGCGAAACCACCCGTTGATCGCGATAGTCGGTTACACCCAGGGTATCCCGGTAACGATTGCTGGCAAAATGTATCCCGCCCCCCGCGCGCCAACCCTCACTAGCCCCATTCGTATTGAGCCAGCGGGAGACAAAGACAGTACTCGAATACTGCTTCCACTCTGTGATAGCAACCACTTCCTGATTTTCTAATATATTGATATCTTTCTCTTTTCGCTCCGCCGACACATTCAGGCTGTATGGAGTGCCGATTATACGGGGGTAGGCGTAGGTAACGCGCTCCTTCTTCTCGGGTGGTTGGACATCATCCACATACTTCTTTTCCTCATAGTTAATCTTTAAACGCTGGTTGAGGCCAAAAAGGTTATCGAAACGAAGCTCTCCGCCATAGCTGTAGTTGGTCGCTGTCTCATCGGCAAGAAAGTCGGGGCGGTAATCGACGGTGGGTAGTGGCAGAATATAGAAACGTTCATCGACCGTGATCAGAAGGACATTGCGCCCTTCCTCCTCTGTGATTTCCGCCTCCACGGACTTAAACAGCCCCAGGTTCATGATCGCCTGACGGCTCTTCTCGATCTGTTCCGCGGTGAAGGGGTCTCCCGCGTGAACGGCCATCTCCTGTCGCATCACTACTTCCTGGGTCACCTCGTTTCCGCGAAAACGTATCTCATCCAGAACACGCTTCTCCCCTTCGGTCTGTCCCATGACCTGGGGTGAGAACAGCATAAGCAGTGAGGCCACGACAAAAAAAGTCTTCACTTCCCCTCCTTCTCACCGAGGACACTGCCTGTTGCTGTCCTTATACGTATCACAGAATGCTCTGCCTCTAATTACATCCCTCAGGTGCGGTATAGACAATATACCTGACCCGCCAGAGAGTTGCTCCGCCCACGACTTAACCCAGCAACATACGTATACCAAGCAAGGCAAGGAACAGTGCAAAAAAGCGTTTTAACTGTGCCGCCGGCAGCTTATGTGCAAGCCTTGCACCCAGCGGCGCAAACAGCACACTAAAAAGAACAATCCCGCCAAAGGCCGGCCAATAGATATAACCACTGCTATAGGGAGGCAGGGCCTCATTGCTCCAGCCACTGAAAAGAAAACCCGTGGCACCGGCAAGCGCGATCGGCAAACCACAAGCCGCGGAGGTCGCCACGGCATGACGCATCGCCACCGAGCACCACTGCAGATACGGTACGGTCATCGTCCCCCCGCCTATACCGACCACCGCAGAGACAAAACCAATCACCGCACCCGCCAGTCCCATGCCGGTCCGTGCGGGTAGTCGGTGCTCCGGTGAGGCACGGAGATTCACCCCCATCTGCAGTGCAACCAACAACTCAAAGACACCGAAGACGATCCGCAGGTTGTGCCCCGGAAGGAAGTCAGCCACCACAGCCCCCAACCATGCCCCCACAACAATACCCGGTGCCAATTGCAGTACCAGCTCCCAGCGAACAGCGCCCCTGCGGTGATGGGCATACACCGAAGATAATGACGTAAACACGATAGTCGCCAGCGATGTCCCTACAGCAAGATGGACAATCACCTCCGGCGCGATGCCTGCCCCTGCAAAGAGCAACACCAGCACCGGAACAATCACCAAACCGCCACCGACACCAAACAGACCGGCCAATGTGCCGGCAAAGGCACCGAGCCCTCCATAGACCAACCACTCCATCATGGATTCACCCAACGCCACAACTGGAATAGCGCAAAGGAGAAAGAGAGGACAAATCCGGTCAGGGGTAACCACTGGGGGAAACAGATAAGCCCCTCGGGCCGCGGGTCACGACGCTTTATGTGCCACAGGGAGAGATTAACCAGTGAGAAAATGAGCAGTGTGAGCAAGCTGGTGATCTCCGCCAGCGTCAACAACGGCAGCCATAATGCCAGCACCAGAATGACCGTAGCGACCAATAGACTACTCCTCAGGGGAGTCCGGGTATGGGGATTCACCGCAGAGAGCCCCTCCGGAAGCCACCCCTGTGCCGCCATGCCATAGAGTACCCGCGAGGCCATGACGATCTGAATAAGGGCACCATTAATCACCGCCGCCAAACTGATCAGGGTAATAAACACCGGTGCCTTGCCGGTAGCCTGTTCGTAGACAAGAGATAGCGGCGCTTCACTGGCCGCCAATTTATGAGGAGGCAACAGTGATATCGCCACCAGAGCGATTAGCATATAGAGCAGAGTGGCTATCCCCAGAGCGAGCAACACCGCCCTGGGCAGGGTACGGGCAGGCTCCTGTACCTCTTCGGCCACGTTGACGATATCCTCAAAGCCTATAAAGGCATAAAAGGCGACAAAGGCGCCTGCCAGGATGCCGGTCAGAGTAATCAGATCGAGGGAAGGTGTCACTACCGCCTGAACGGTTGGCCAGAGTTCCACCTGAGGCACACCCACCCACAGGATAAGCAGCAGCCCCCCCACCTCAATTAGGGTAGTCACCGCCGCCACCCAGGCCGATTCACTAATCCCCCACATTGCAAGACCCGATAGGAATATGACCAGGAAGGTAATAACGGCCCAGGATGGCACCTGAGCAAACACCTGAAAATAACCGACAAAGCCGTTGACCAGGGTAGCCGTTGAAACAATCCCGATACCAACGATCATCAATCCTGTTGTAACGGATAAGCCCCTGTGCCCAAAGGCGCGATAAGTATAGACCGCCTCACCGGCGCTGAGCGGAAAGCGTGCGGACAGTTCGGCATAGGAGAAGGCCGAGAAACCGGCCAGTACTGCTGCCATTAAAAAGGCCAGCGGTGTATAGATCCCTGCACCGGCCGCCACCTCGCCGATAAGCACATAGATACCAGCACCGAGAATGGTGCCCAATCCATAGAAGGTCAGAAGCGGCAGGTTAAATGCGCGTTTCAGGGATGCTTCAGAACGCAAATCAGACTCTTTATTGTTATTGTCCAGACAGGGGTTGGCTCGTGGGCATCACTGCTCAACAAGAACTCAATCCAGTTTTCAGTTTATTGCCAAAGATCGACTTCGATACCCTGCTCCCGCATGTGATCGGCACGTTCCTGAACAAAGCGCTGGAATTCCGGCTCTTTTTTATACGCCCCGCTTGCCACATATTCCATGGCAGACTGAAGGTGGAAGGGGCGCAGATAGGCCTCGGTACGGAATACCTCCTTTCCGCTGTCGTCAAAGAAAACCAGGCTCGGTGCATACTGAATGCCCAGCTGACTGACCCACTCCCTGGCGGGCAAGGACTTGCCGCCCGGCGTGCGCAGTGAGTCTTTTGACCACATATCCACAAGCGCTATGTCGAAATTTTCCATCAATTTACGCGACTGTGGTCGGCGAAAGGCATCCCCGTGCATCTCATCGCAGACAGCACAATCCTTCTGCTCCATAAGTACCAGTAACGGCTTGTCGCCCTTATTGCGTTTCAGATCATAGGGGGGCTGCAAATAGCTCTTCTCGACATGCAGTCTCCCACTGGCGGCCTTCGGCTGTTGCTTTGCAAGGAAATCACGAAATGCGATGGTCTTTTCATGTTTCCCCGCAACATAATCAAGCGCCGCCATAAATTTGTGCGGTGGGTAGTAACCGTTGATACGGAGCGCCACCTTCCCCTGCTCATCGAGAAACAGCAGAGTCGGAGTGAACTGAACACGGAGCTCCTTGGAGAACGCCTTCTCGGTTACCTCCTTCCCCTGAACATCGGTGACCGTATTATCCCCCCACATATTGATGGCGATGACATCGAAGTTCTTTCGCGTTTTGGCAACGATATCGCGTTGGGAGAAATTGGTGTTGATCAGTTTCTCGCAGTATGGACAACCGTCTTGATAAAAATAGAGCAGCACGCGCTTCCCGGCATCTGACGCCTCAGCCACATCCTCACGCAGATCGAGAAAGGAGCTTTTGAACCACTGCGGCTTGTCCACATAACCGGGATTCACGAAGCCTTCATCAAGCGCATCTCCTTCCGCGGCCCAGGCACTACTGAGCACAAACAGCAGACTAATCAGAAAACAGCGGGAAAGCGCATCCATTGGTGTCTCCTTTATCGAATCCAGATGGTCTTGGCATTTACGAACTCCCGAATCCCCTGATGGGAGAGCTCGCGGCCGTAACCGGAATGTTTAATGCCTCCAAACGGGAGGCGAGGATCACTTTTTACCATGCCATTAACAAAGCTGCAGCCGGCCTCTATCCGCCGGGCAAAACGCTCCCCCCGATCACTGTCCGCGGTCCAGACGCTGCTGCCCAGCCCGAAGTCCGAGTCGTTGGCGATGCACAGCGCATCGCGCTCGTCCTTTGCTCGAATCACAATGGCAACCGGGCCAAACAGCTCTTCAGTATAGGCGCGCTGCCCTGGCTTAACATGATCGAGAATCGTTGCGGCGTAGAAGGCCCCTTCACCCTGGAGCGGTTTACCGCCGGTAACCAGTGTCGCCCCCTTGGCCACACTCTCCTCTACCTGTCGGTGCAGTTCATCGCGAAGGTCGGTACGCGCCATCGGTGAGAGGGTTGTTGACTCGTCCATGGGATCACCTGGCACCAACGCCTCTACCGCAGATTTGTAACGTGCAACGAAATCATCCGCCACCGCCTCCACCACGATAAAGCGCTTGGCGGCAATGCAGCTCTGCCCGCCATTCAAATAGCGTGAGGCGACCGCCTGCTGCACTGCCCACTCCAGGTCGGCATCCTCAAGCACCACAAAGGCATCGGAGCCTCCCAGCTCCAACACACTCTTTTTCAGCGCCGCCCCGGCGGTTGCCGCGACCTGGCGACCCGCCGGCTCTGACCCGGTCAGGGTCACTGCATGGACGCGTTTGTCCTCGATCACCCC
>JBEPXU010000094.1:0-7912 GCA_041641735.1 Ectothiorhodospiraceae bacterium | reverse complement strand
CGCGGAAGTGGGGGTTCATCTCCGGTGCCCCGCCGGTGAGGTCGAGACGCTTTACCGGATTGTTTTCTATAAAGCGCAGCAGCGCGCTGATGGTATCGCCGCTCATTACTTCGCTGCGATTGGGGCCGGCGTTGATGTGGCAGTGCTGGCACTGCTGATTGCAGAGGTAGCCGAGGTTGACCTGCAGCGTTTCCAGCGTGCCGCGAGTGAGCGGCGGGAAATCGCTCTTGCCGGGGTTCAACAGGGGAAGCATATCGTGCATGGGGAAACCTCTTTCAGTGCTCGACCGGATAGCCCTGGTGGTTCCAGGCGCTCATCCCCTTACGCACCACGTGCAGATGGGTAAAGCCGTGGCGGGCGAGCAGTGCCGCTGCCTTGTGTGAGCGCACGTCGGTACGACAGACGATGGCGATGGGTCGCTCCAGATCCGCACCCAGTTGCTCCAGCCGATTTTCGATTTCTGCCAGCGGGATATTCAGTGCGCCGGGGATGTGCCCCGTCTCGCCGCTGAACTCATCGCCACTGCGTACATCGAGCACCAGTGGTGCCTGCTCACTGTCGAGACGCAGCTTGAGGGCGTCCACATCGAGCATCGGCCCCTGGCGCATGCGGCTGATCAACCTTGGCAGGAAGGAGACCGCCGCGAGCAGTGCCAGTGCCAGCAATCCTTTCTGGATCGCCGATTCGCCGCCGGCCACCGCCTCGCGTCCGGCATAGCCTAGATAAGTATAGGCAATCGCCCCCGGAAGCATGCACAGATAGGAGGCAATGATGTAGTGGGAGAGTTTTATCCGGGTCAGGCCCAGCGCATAGTTCAGCGCATTGAACGGGAACAGTGGCACCAGGCGGACGAAGGCGACAAAGCGCCAGCCCTCGTTCTCTACGCCGCTCTTGAGCTGCTTGAGGCGTCCGGCGCTTTTGCGCTCCACCCAGTCGGCGGCGAGGTAGCGGGCGATGATAAAGGCGAGGGTGGCGCCGAGGGTGGCGCCGGTGAGGTTGTAGAGGGTGCCCCACACCGGGCCGAAGATGGCGCCACCGGCGAGGGTCAGTACCGAACCGGGGAGGAAGAGCACCGTACCGATGGCGTAGATCAGCATGAACAGCAGCGGCGCGGCGGTGCCGCTATCGGCCAGCCACTGTTCGAGTGCTGCACTGTTCAGCTGATCGCGATAGCTGACCGCCATCGCAATGGCAGCGATGAGCAGTACCAGTAGCAGGAGTCGCAAGACGCGGTTGCCCATATTATTTCAGCTCCTCGTTGGACCACTGGCGGCGATTGATGGCGTAGTCGCTCACCTTGCCGCGCAGCGGCAGGAGCAGCAGGCCGTCGAGCCTGGCGACCTCAGCCGGGGTGCGGTATTTGTGGATGCCGATGGTCATATCGATATGGCCGGCGCGGGGCTGGTCGCGGTAGGTGCCGAACAGACGGTCCCACACCGAGAGGTTGAAGCCGAAGTTGCTGTTGGCCTCGTCATCCTCCACCGAGTGGTGCACCCGGTGCATATCCGGGGTGACCACCAGCGTCCTCAGTAGACGGTCCAGCCCGAGCGGCAGGCGCACGTTGCCATGGTTGAACATCGCCATGGCATTGAGTATCACCTCGAAGATCACTACCGCCACCACCGGCGCGCCGAGTACGATAATGGTGGCGAATTTGATCAGCATAGAGAGGATGATCTCCACCGGGTGGAAACGTAGCCCGGTGGTGACATCGTAGTCGAGGTCGGCGTGATGCACCCGGTGCAGCCGCCACAGCGCCGGCACCGCATGGACCATGATGTGCTGCAGGTAGATGATGAAATCCATCGCCACCACACTGAGCAGCACGGCGAGCCAGAACGGCACCTCATAGAAGTTAAAGATCCCCCAACCCTGTTCGGCGGCGAAGGCGGCCATGCCCACCGCAGCGGCGGGGAAGAGCAGGCGCAGCACCACGCTGTTGAGGACTACCAGCCCCAGGTTGTTCGACCAGCGCACCAGGCGGGTGAGTACGCGTGCCCGCCGCGGCGCGACGACCTCCCACAGCGCCATCAACAACAACACGCCGACGAAAAAGCCGAGCCGTATCGCCATCTCATGCTGCATGACCCAGTCAGAGATATTCATCAATATGATTCCTCCCGTCGCAGCAGGTCTCCCGGGGGGGCTGGTGATATACTGCGATCTGTTTATAATTCTAGTATTCAAGGGATTACTTGAATAGATCATCGGCGGAGAGACGGATGAAGTCAAGTGGCCACTTCAAGCAGGACCTTTTTGCCCAGTTTGCCCGGGTAGGAAAGGCCATGGGTAACGGCAACCGACTGGAATTGCTGGAGTTTATCGCCCAGGGCGAGCGCAGTGTCGAGGAGCTGGCAAAGGTGGCAGGCCTTACCGTGGCCAACACCTCACAGCACCTGCAGCAGCTGCGCCAGGCGGGACTGATCGCCTGTCGCAAGGAGGGGCTGAAGGTCTACTATCGCATCGGCGATGATGACGTACTGGAGCTGTTCGGCGCCCTGCGCCGCGTGGCCGAGCGCCACCTGAGTGAGGTGGAGCAGCTGGTGCAGACCTACCTCACCACCCGGGATGCGCTGGAGCCGCTGGCGCGCGAGGAGCTGCTGGAGCGGGTGCGGGACGGGATGGTCACGGTGCTCGATGTGCGCCCACCGGAGGAGTATGCCGCCGGCCACGTCCCCGGTGCGGTGAATGTGCCGCTGGCGCAGCTGGAAGAGCACCTCGACGAGCTGGACCAGGAGCACGAAGTGATCGCTTACTGTCGCGGCCCCCACTGTATTCTTGCCTTCGACGCGGTAGCCCGGCTGCGCGACCGAGGCTTTTCCGCACGGCGGCTGGAAGACGGCTATCCCGAGTGGAAGCTGGCCGGGCTGCCGGTCGACAAACAACACTAATAAAGACAAGTACCACCCCATCACAGGAGTTATACAACCATGCGAAATATTCTCTTTGCCCTGCTGGCCCTCGTTGCCGCCGGCAGCGTACAGGCCGAGGCGATCACCCTGGAGCATCAGGGATTGACTGTCCGCGCCAACCTGGAAACCAGCGGTAATGACTGGAAGAGCGGTCCGGTGATCCTTATGACCCACGGTACCCTGGCGCATAATAGGATGGAGATCATGGAGACCCTGCAGGAGGTCTTCCTCGATCGTGGTTACAGCTCACTGGCCATCAATCTCAGCCTCGGTCTTAACGCGAGCGAGCGTGAAGGGATGTACGACTGCGCCGTCACCCACACCCACAAGCACACCGATGCGGTGGATGAGATCGGCCTGTGGCTGAACTGGCTGAAGGGGCAGGGCGTGGAGCAGGTGGTGCTGCTGGGCCACTCCCGCGGCGGTAACCAGACCGCGCGTTTCGCCGCCGCCCACGACAGCGCTACCGTTAAGGGCGTGATCCTGGTGGCACCGCAGACCTGGAGCGAGAAATACGAAGCGAAGGACTACAAAAAGCGCTATGGCAAGCCGCTGGCACCGGTGCTGGCAAAGGCCGAGAAGCTGGTGGCCGAGGGTAAGGGGGAGACCCTGCTTAAGCCGGTGGACTTTATCTACTGCGAAGACACCGCCGCGAGCGCCGAGGCCTTCGTCTCCTATTATCGCCCCGATGCGAAGATGGATTCCCCGACCGTGATCGCCGACATCGACAAGCCGGTGCTGGTCTTTGCCGGCAGTGCCGACAAGGTGGTGGCCAATCTGGAGAAGAAGATGGCCAAGGTGGAAGGAAAGGAGAATGTGCAGTTCGAGGTGATCGACGGCGCCGGCCACTTTTTCCGTGACCTCTACGCCGAGGATATGGCCGATATTGTCGAGGAGTTTGTCGGCGAACTCTGATTATTGAGATAGATGTGCATAAAAAAGCCCGCAAAAGCGGGCTTTTTTGCGTTAACGGTAGCGAAAACTCAGAAAACCGGTACCAGGTGGTAACCCTGTGCCTGATAGCCGATCAGCGAGATAAAGCCATCGCCGACCAGGGTGAGGTCCGGGAAGACGGTGTCGTTATCCACGCCGAAGACCCGCGTTGCCACGGCGCAGATTTCCTGACGTACCCCCAGTTTGGCCAGCTTCTCCACGTTGGACTCGATATCCAGCAACACACCGCCGGCCTCTTTCTCCGCCTCGGCCGAGGGGGCACTGGTGAGGTACTTTACGCTCGGGCCGATATAGACCAGCACAAAGTCCGGTTCCACACCCTGCGCCTTCATCCCCTTATGAGTGCCCTGGATCACCTCCAGATAGAAGTTGAGTTTCTTCGCATCGCCAATATCGACCAGAAAGACCCCCTTGCCGGTCTTGAGCTCGCCCAGGGCGGCGGCATCGTTGATCGTCGACGGCTGGGCAAGCAGTGCCTGGCTGGCGAAAAGCAGGAATAGTGCGGTGAAAAAGCGGGTAACGTTGTGCTTCATGATGCGATCTCCTCGTCTTTAACGGTCTCTTTCAGATGTTCCAGGTCGAGCAGCGAGCAGCTGGTCTTGCGCGTGGTCCGGCAGTCCTCGTCACCGGGCCGGTGATCGAAGGAGCATGTTTTGCCCTGCAGCATGCGGTAGTCCGCCTCGCTGTAGGCCGTAGGCGGCAGATTGGGCGGGTAGTAGACGCAGCCTAGGCAATGCTGGTTCTCTGTCGTGTTCATGGTCGATTCCTGTGTCGGTAACAGATTAGAACGAACGTTCGTTCTAGTCGGAGGTTAAATAAAAAGCGGCTGTTTCAGCTGGCCGCTACAGCCCGCCAGGAGCATTTCCAGATGTCGTCCAGGTAGTGTTGCAGCGGTTGTTCCACAATGCCATCCAGGCTTGAGGTGATCAGGCGAATTGCCCCGCCGAAGAGGCAGGTGGAGGCTACCAGCACGTCGCGCTGCTCGATCTCGCCCCGCTCCATGCCGCGTCGCACCATGGTGCGCATCTGCTCGAACGGCTCCGAGGAGCAGACCGGCCGCTCCTCCGGCAGGAACTCCTTGTGCTTCACATAGAGCATGAAGCTCATCTCCGCAGGCTCCTCCTCGGCGATGCGGAACAGCAGCGCCACCACCGCCCGGCACTGGTCATGGGCCGAGTCGTGGCGCGCCATGATAGCGTCGAACTCGCCGCGCATGCGCTCGATCAGGCTCTGGTAGAGTGCAGCGGCGACCCCTTCCTTGTCGCGGAAGTAGTGGTAGATGGAGCCGGTGCTGACCCCCGACTCACGGGTGATGTCGCGCATCGAGGTGTTGAAGTAGCCTTTGCGGGTGAAAAGCTCGAGTGCGGTGGCAAGCACTTTGTCGCGGTTGCTGGCTGATGGTTGTGGCTGGGTGTCGATCATGCTGCAAAATAGATCGAACGCTCGTTCTAGTCAATAGAGGAGGTGCCACAAGGGGGTGAAAGGGGTTGAACACGGGGCTGGTTATACGAGCAAACAAGCCACATGATCATGTCATGACGTTGACACTTTTGATTAGCATGGTGCTAGTGCTGGCAGGTCTCTACCTGTTGCTGGCTATCGGGATCCGCCTGGCCTATCGAGCGCCGCGACGGCCGGAGCAGGGCAATCCGGCGGACGCAGGCTTGCCTTATCACGCCGCTTCCATCACGACCGCCAACAGCAGGCAGCTGTTCGCTTGGTATATCCCACAACCAGAGGTGGCGGGGGAGGCACCGGCGGTGGTGATCATGCACGGCTGGGGTGGGAATGCCGAGATGATGCTGCCCTTTGCCCGACCGTTGCACCGTGCCGGCTATGCGGTGCTGCTCCTTGATGCCCGCAACCACGGCAGCAGCGATGCGGACAGCTTCTCCTCCATGCCGCGTTTTGCCGAGGATCTGGAGGCTGGCTTTGACTGGCTGGCAGGGCGGCCCGGGGTCGATGCGCAGCGGATTGCTCTGCTGGGTCACTCGGTGGGGGCGGCGGCGTCGTTGTTGCTAGCCTCCCGCCGGCAGGAGGTGGCGGCCGTGATCAGTGTCTCCGCATTCTCCCATCCTGAGCAAATCATGCGCCGACAAATGAGGGCGAATCACATCCCCTACGCTTTGATCGGCTGGCTGGTGCTGCACTACATCGAGTGGACTATTGGTCACCGCTTTGATGAGATCGCCCCGGTGAACACCATCAAACAGATCCGCTGTCCGGTCTTGGTCGTGCATGGAGATGAGGACCGCAGCGTTCCCGTCGATGATGCCCGGGCGATTTATGCCAATGCAGTGAGCGGTCTTGTCGAGCAGTTGACCCTGGAGGGGGCGGATCACGACTCCGTCGAGCACATCGACACCCACGCAGGGGCGTTGCTCGATTTCCTGGATAGAAAACTGTTGCGGGCTGGCGAGTGAAACCCTGATGGAGCGTGAGGTAATAAAAAAGCCCGCATAATGCGGGCTTGGTCTTGAGCGGAGAGGGCCTTACCAGCTCTTGTAGGGGAGGAACTTGCCGTTGAGGGTAACCACCACGCGGTCACCCGCCGGGTTCTCCTCCTTATCGATATGCATAGAGAAGTCGATAGCGCTCATGATGCCGTCGCCGAACTTCTCGTGGATCAGTTCTTTGATGGTTTCGCCGTAAACACCAACGATCTCATACCAGCGGTAGATCACCGGGTCGGTGGGCACGGCCTTCTCCCAGTGCTTGTGCGGGAACGCCTGCAGCGCGGTGGAGACCTCGCTCGGCAGGCCCAGCACGTCGGCGACCTTGTCGGCAAACTCGGGCTTGAGGCTGTTCATGCCCAGGCAGGCGGAGGTGAGGAACACCGGCGCCAGGCCGACCTTCTCTGCGATATCTTCCCAGCCCATGCCGGACTTGGTCTTGGCTGCCATGACTACTTCGGTCATTTCCAGTTTGTTCATTGTGAAAATCCTCATTAGCTATTGAATTGACTATCGGTCTACGCACCGTCCACGCAGGGATAGGGTGGTTACCTTTGCTATTACAAGTAGCGTGCCAACGCGTTAACTCATTGATTTACTGAGGAGTGGCGCATCATCAGGGAGATTGTCAGCGGCCTAATGGGGACAGTGTCGACAATGGTGTGCGGTGGCTGCACTTTTAGGATGCGTCTATTCGCGGCGGAGACCGCCGCTCCTACAGATGGACGAAGGTGTTTTCGTGGGAGCGGTCGTCCCGACCGCGATAAATAATGAAAATAGATCGGGCAGCCATGCCCGGCGAACGACAATCCTCCGCTGCCGGACATTGTCACGCCATGATTGTCGACAAAGCGGGACAAAGTCATCGCGACGGAAACGGATATTTTTGTAAAAACAACATAACTAACTGTATTTATTAATAAAACGAAGTGTGGCACAGCTCTTGCCATTAAAAAGGGGAAGCAATTCAAAACCCCTTAATGACAGGAGATACACCAATGAGTACAGCTGAAAAGGTTTCCACCACCGTGCAGGGCCTGCGTCCGATCAGTAAGGACGGCCTGTCCGCTCTGGCGGAGAAGGGTAAGGCCAATCCCGATTCCGTGGTCACCCTGAAGGCCAAGACCGTGTGCGAAGGTCAGTTCCGCAATCTGACCTACGTGCGCGACCTGGAGGCCCACGTTATCGACGAGCCGCCGCACCTGCTGGGCGAAGATACCGCGCCGAACCCCTCCGAGGCCGTACTCGCCACCCTGGGTGCCTGCCTCTCCGTCGGTTGTCACGCCATCGCCACCTCCAAGGGCATCACCCTGACCAAGCTTGAGCTTGAGCTGGAAGGCGACATCAATGTTACCGCCGTTTGGGGCGTGGGCGACCTGGACGAGAACAAGCCGCTCGGTTTCACCGACGTGCGCGCCAAGATCTCCCTCGAAGGCGATGCCTCCAAAGAGGAGCTCGACGAGATCGTCAAGAACGCCAACATCTGGTCCCCGGTCGCCAACACCCTGCGCCGTCCGGTGAATGTTGAAGTCTCTCCCGCGTAACCCGGCCAACCGAATAGGTGGATGCAATCATGACTGAAGCACAATTGCA
>JBEPXU010000093.1:0-7918 GCA_041641735.1 Ectothiorhodospiraceae bacterium | reverse complement strand
GTTATCGGAGGTGGCGGTACCGATTACGGTGGCACCCTTGGCGCCCAGCGCCAGAGCGGTAGCTTTGCCGATACCACGGCTGGCGCCGGTAACCAGCGCGACTTCGTTTTCCAGTGACATACTCCGTTCTCTCCTTAGGCTGAGATTTCACCGAGGGCCTTTTCCAGCCCTGCCGGATCGAAGACCGGCATCGCTGTCATGCCTCGGGCGATACGTTTGTTCAGACCGACCAGCACCTTGCCTGGACCGCACTCGACCAGGGCGTCGACGCCCTCGCCTTCCATCGCCTGGATGGTCTCGACCCAGCGGACCGGGCTGTAGAGCTGGCGCACCAGCGCATCGCGAATGGCATCGGCGTCGGCCGCCTTGCTCACATCAACGTTATTAACAACCGGAATGGCCGGGGCGTTGATAGTGATGTCAGAGAGGCGCTCGGCCAGTTTTTCGGCTGCAGGTTTCATCAGTTCACAGTGCGACGGTACGCTCACCGGCAACACCAATGCCCGCTTGGCACCGGCCTCCTTGGCGATTCCGACCGCGCGCTCAACCGCGGCAGCATGTCCTGCGATTACCACCTGGCCGTTGGCATTGAAGTTCACCGCGGAAACGACCTCGCCCTCGGCGGCCTGCTCGCAGACCTCGATAACCTTGGCATCGTCCAGACCGAGAACCGCGGCCATGGAACCGGTACCCGCCGGCACCGCTTCCTGCATCAGTTTGCCGCGTTCGGCGACCAGGGAAACCGCATCGGTAAATCCGAGGGCACCGGCTGCGACCAGCGCGCTGTACTCACCCAGGCTGTGACCGGCCATGACAGCTGGCGCGGCACCGCCCTTCTCCTGCCAGATACGCCATACCGCGATACCGGCACTTAGCATCGCAGGCTGGGTGATGTGGGTTTGATTCAGCTCATCGGCCGGACCTTCTGCGACGACCTTCCACAGATCGTAACCAAGCGCCTCAGAGGCCTCGGCAAAGGTGTTCTTGACCAGGGCTTCCGCCTCGGCCAGCTCGGCAAGCATGCCAACGGCCTGTGAGCCCTGTCCCGGAAATACAAATGCGAGTGACACGTGTTTTCCCCTTTATATTTGTTAAAAGCGATTCACCGCAAAGGCGCGAAGTACGCGAAGAAAACCAATATTTGATTTTCATTGGTATGACGATTGCGCCTGAGCTTTATCAGTGCAGCATCACCGTTGAGCTAATTAGCCTTTGCGCCCTTTGCGTCTTTGCGGTGAACAATCAGTATTTAATTAACGCCGAGCCCCAGGTGAAACCGCCGCCAAAGGCTTCGAGCAACAGTGTCTCTCCGCGCTGGATACGGCCGTCTCGTACGGCGGTATCGAGGGCCAGCGGCACCGAGGCGCCGGAGGTGTTGCCGTGTTCGCCCACGGTCATCACCACATGATCCATGTCCATCTTCAGTTTCTTCGCCGTCGCACCGATGATGCGTGTGTTGGCCTGATGAGGCACCAGCCAGTCAACATCTCCCTTGCCCAGGTTGTTCGCTTCCAGGGTCTCGTCGACGATGCGCCCCAAGGTGTTGACCGCCATCTTGAAAACCTCGTTGCCCTTCATCTGCACGTAAGCCTCTTCCTTGAGCATCTTGTCGTAGCCACTGGAGACACCATAGGGCACCTGTAGCAGCTGCTCGTAGCTCCCGTCTGCATGCAAATGAGTAGAGAGAATACCCGGTTCTTCATCGGCCTTGAGCACCACGGCACCGGCACCATCACCGAAGAGTACACAGGTCGTGCGATCGTTCCAATCGACGATGCGAGACATGGTCTCGGCACCGATCACCAGGGCTGTTTTGTGCGTGCCGCTCTTGATGAATTTATCGGCCACGCCGAGGGCATAGACAAAACCGGTACAGACAGCCTGCACATCAAAGGCAGTGGCGCCGTGATTATCGAGACGCCCCTGCAACAGGCATGCAGTGCTGGGGAACACCTGGTCCGGGGTGGTCGTTGCAACGATGATAAGATCGAGTTCGGTGGCAGTAACACCCGCTGCATCCATGGCACGGCGTGCAGCCTGCTCGGCCAGGTCTACGGTGTTCTCCCCCTCGGCGGCGATGTGGCGCTGCTTGATACCGGTGCGGGTGACAATCCATTCATCGGTTGTGTCGACCAGCTTTTCCAGGTCGGCATTGGTTAGGATTTTCTCCGGCAAATAGCTGCCGGTGCCTATAATGCGTGAATAGGTCAAACTGCCTGCCTCTCTTCCAGTAGGGTACCCAATTGTTCTTTGATTTTTTCGGGGACGTTCTTTTCCACTTCCAGTACGGCCTCGCCGATCGCAGTGGAGAATGAGAACGCATCCGCACTGCCGTGACTCTTAATCACGATACCACGCAAACCGACCAGACTGGCGCCGTTGTACGCACGCGGATCGATGCGTCGGCGGAAGGCATTGAGCACAGGGAGCGCAACCAGGCCCGCGAGCTTGGTGAGGATATTGCGCTTGAACTCCTGTTTCATGTAGTAGCTGATCATCTTGCCTACGCCTTCACTGGTCTTCAATGCGACATTTCCGACAAAGCCATCGGCGACCACGACATCCACAGAGCCCTTGTAAATATCATCGCCCTCGACATAACCGACATAGTTCAGCCCATTGCCACTGAGCATTTTGTGGGCCTGCTTGACCTGCTCATTGCCCTTAATCTCCTCCTCGCCCACGTTGAGCAAACCAACGGTCGGTTCAGGATTATTATCAACGGCACTGGTCAACACGGAGCCCATAACAGCGAACTGGTACAACACCTCGGCGGACGAATCGACATTGGCGCCGAGGTCCAACATATGAGAATGCCCCTTCATCGTCGGCAAGGCGGTGATCAAGGCCGGGCGATCGATACCTTCCAGCGTCTTCAGCACGAAACGAGCGGTAGCCATCAATGCACCGGTATTACCGGCACTGATGCAGGCGCGCGCATCCCCCTGCTTGACCAGGTTGATGGCTACGCGCATTGAGGAATCTTTCTTGCCGCGCAATGCGGATGATGGCGCCTCATCCATCGCCACCACCTGGGAGGCATGATGGATGGTCAGGCGCTCGGACACCGCTGCACTGTTACGGGATAACTCTCCGCTCAACTGTCCCTCATCCCCGACGAGGATGAGTTTCAGGTTGGGATGCTGCTTCAATGCCCGCAGGGCAGCAGGTACGGTAACGACTGGACCGTGGTCGCCGCCCATAGCGTCAATGGCGATAACGGTGTGTGTCATAAGAGATCCCTAAACGCAATACCGGCCCGTGACATGCGGTCACGAGCCGGCATATGTACGACTATGCTTTGTGGCAAGGCTTACTCGCCTTTGACGTTAACCACCTTGCGGCCACGGTAGTAACCGTCAGGGCTGACGTGGTGACGCAGGTGAGTCTCACCAGTGGTCGGTTCAACAGACAGCGCGGCGCCTTTCAGGGCATCGTGTGAACGACGCATACCACGCTTGGAAGGGGTCTTTTTGTTTTGCTGTACAGCCATTGCTAAAAACCTCGTTCAGAGTTTTTGATCAGTCTTCAATCCGGCAAGAACGGAAAAGGGATTCTCCTTCTCCTCCTTACCTGTGTCTTCGCGCTCTTCTTCTGCCGGCGCATCGGCAGTGTCCAGTTTCACGTTGCACTCATCCTCTGCATGCCTGGCCACAATCGGCAGACTGAGGAGCAGTTCATCCTCCAGCACATCCCGCAAAAACAGCGGCTGGCCATCGAGCTGCAACGGCTCATAATGCGACGGCAGGGCTTCGGCCTCCGTCTCACTTCGCACCATTCCCAGTGCAAACTCTCTGTCAACGGCGAAACGCATGGGTTCCAGACAACGCTGGCACTCAAGCATCAGTACTGCACGGATACTCCCATGCATATAGCGAATCCCCTCGGGATCGATACCAAACTCGAGCGAGACCTCTACATTGCCGCCAGTTTCTACCAGCGACTCGCCCAAACGCTTCAACTCGGATAATGGCACATGCCCCTGCAACAGGCGGCGGGTTTCCGCCATCCGGATGGGGTCGATGTGAACCGGCAAGCGCTCGTTAAACATAAGCGCGCAATAATAACTGCGAAGAATCTGGGTGTCAAAGAAAAAATCCAGTAAAAACGGGCTGTTCGGGACATTTGCCGCTGTATCGCGAACGGGTTCACAGCCCCATAAACTTGACAAAGGGCGGGGTTAATCTGTAGTTACTGACCCAACCCGTAATCCGGGCGATGTGACGGTCGATGCCGTAGCTCGCCCCCAGCCGGATGTAAATAATGATCAACAAGATTCTCATCGCCAACCGCGGCGAGATTGCGGTACGTATCGTCCGCGCCTGTAATGAGATGGGGATACGCTCTGTCGCGGTCTACTCAGAAGCCGATCGCCACTCCCTGCATGTCAAAAAGGCCGATGAGGCCTACAGCCTGGGCCCGGAAACGGTTACCGGTTATCTCAATGCTCACCGACTGGTCAATTTGGCTGTCACCACCGGTTGTGATGCACTCCACCCAGGGTATGGATTTCTTTCGGAAAATCCGGAGCTTGCGGCAATATGTCAGCGTCGCGGCATCCGTTTCATCGGCCCTTCCTCGGAAGTCATCCACAACATGGGGGATAAAACTGCCGCCCGAGCCGCCATGATCGAGGCCGGGGTTCCTGTCACTCCCGGTACTGAAGGCAACCTGAAGGATTTGGAAGAAGCGGTCACGATTGCTGCCACAATTGGCTATCCGGTGATGCTCAAGGCCACCTCGGGGGGGGGCGGCCGTGGTATCCGCCGCTGCGATGATGAGCAGGATCTGCGCAAAAACTACGAGCGGGTCATCTCAGAAGCAACCAAGGCCTTCGGCAGTGCCGACGTGTTCCTGGAGAAGTACGTCGTCAATCCCCGCCATATTGAGGTCCAAATCCTGGCCGATAGCCATGGTAATGTTATCCACCTTAATGAACGCGACTGTTCTATCCAGAGACGGAATCAGAAACTGATTGAAATCGCCCCTTCTCCCCAGCTTAACCAGGAACAACGCGTTCATATCGGCGAGCTGGCGGTGCGGGCTGCCAAAGCCGTAAGGTACGAAAACGCCGGTACGGTCGAGTTCCTGCTGGATGCCGAAGACAACGTCTACTTCATGGAGATGAATACCCGGCTGCAGGTCGAACACCCGATCAGTGAGGAGATCACCGGTGTGGATATCGTGCAGGAGCAGATACGCATTGCGGCGGGAGAAAAACTCAGCCATGCCAACCAGACCCTTCATCCGCGCGGCTATGCCATGGAGTTTCGGATCAACGCCGAGGACCCGCAGAACGGGTTTCTTCCCAGCTTTGGTCGCATAACCCGTTACTATGCACCGGGTGGGCCAGGTGTTCGAACCGATGGTGCGATCTATACCGGCTACGAAATCCCCCCCTACTACGACTCCATGTGCGCCAAGCTGATTGTCTGGGCTCCCACCTGGGAGGGTCTGCTCGCGCGCGCCGCGCGCGCACTGGACGATATCGGGGTTTTCGGTATCAAGACCACTATCCCCTACTACAAGGAGATCCTCAAATCCGAGGCCTTCCGCCGGGCTAAATTTGATACCAGTTATGTCGAACAACATCCGGAGCTGGTGAAATACACCCTGCGCCGACCACCTCACGAAGTGGCGGCGGCCATCGGTGCCGCTATCGCCGCTTCCCTGGGAATGTAAGAAGGACACAATAATGGGTAAGGTCAATATTACCGACACCGTACTGCGCGACGGCCACCAATCACTGATCGCGACGCGTATGCGCACGGAGGACATGCTCCCCATCTGCGACAAACTTGATGCCATTGGGTACTGGTCGCTGGAGGTGTGGGGGGGCGCCACCTTCGACAGCTGCATCCGTTTTCTCAAAGAGGACCCGTGGGAGCGTCTGCGCCAGCTGCGCCAGGCCCTGCCCAATACCCATCTTCAAATGCTGCTGCGCGGCCAGAACCTGCTCGGCTATCGTCACTACTCGGATGATGTGGTCCGCGCCTTTGTGCAAAAGGCCTGCGACAACGGCATCGATGTCTTCCGTATCTTCGATGCCCTGAACGATACCCGCAACCTGCAGGTCTCCATCGAATCGGTCAAAAAGGCTGGCAAACATGCCCAGGGGGCGATCTGCTACACCACCAGCCCGGTGCACAACACCGACACTTTCGTAGCCATGGCCAGGGATCTGGAGCAGATGGGCTGCGACAGTATTGTGGTCAAGGATATGGCAGGACTCCTTACCCCCTACGCCGCCGCCGAGTTGTTCCAGGGACTGAGCCAGGCCGTCTCTATCCCCACCCATCTGCATAGCCATGCCACCTCCGGTCTCGCGGATATGTGCTTCTTGAAGGCGGTGGAAAACGGTTGCTCTGGTATTGATACCGCTATCTCCGCTTTCTCCGGCGGCACCAGCCATCCGGCGACTGAGAGCATGGTCGCGGCCTTCAGTGATACGGAACATGATACCGGCCTGGACTTGGCCAAACTGCAGGAGATCGGGTTTTACTTCAACGAAGTCCGTAAGAAATATCACCAGTTCGAAAGCGACTACACCGGTGTCGATACCCGGGTACAACTCAACCAGGTACCCGGCGGGATGATCTCTAACCTCGCCAACCAGCTGCGCGAACAAGGCGCCCTGAAACGGATCGGCGAAGTCCTCAAAGAGATCCCCCGGGTACGCGAAGACCTGGGTTACCCGCCGCTGGTCACACCGACCTCCCAGATCGTCGGTACCCAGGCGGTGCTTAATGTCCTGACCGGCAGCCGTTACCAGAATATTACCAATGAGGTGAAATTCTATCTGCAGGGCCGCTATGGTCAGGCGCCCGGCGAGGTGAATGCCATGGTACGGCAAAAGGCGATCGGCAACGAGGATGTCATTACCGTCAGACCTGCCGAGTTGTTGCCCGACGAGATGGACAAACTCTCCCATGAAATAGGTGAACTGGCCCATTCAGGGGAGGACGTGCTCACCTATGCCATGTTCCCGGAGGTTGGGCGCGAATTCCTGCAACAGCGTTCGGATGGAACACTCAAACCGGAACCGCTGGAGCCGCTCGTCGACGATGATAAGAGTATTTCGGGTACCCCGACCGAATTCAATATCACCCTCCACGGCGACACCTTTAATATAAAGGTCAACGGAAGCGGTCATAAGAATCAGGCCCGACGCCCCTTCTACCTAACCGTGGATGGAGTACCGGAAGAGGTGGGCATTGAGGTTCTGGAAGAGCTCTATACCGAAGAGTGTTCGAACGGCACCTCTACTCCTGTCCACACCAAGAGCCAACGGCCCCGGGCCAGAAAGCCCGGACAGGTAACCACCTCCATGCCGGCCACGGTTGTCGAGGTGCTTGTCAAGGAAGGGGCAACCGTCGAGGCTGGTACCCCATTGCTTGTCACCGAGGCGATGAAAATGGAGTCCGAACTTCAGGCCCCCATCGCCGGTACGGTCATGGCGGTCCATGTCAAGAAGGGAGATCGGGTCAATCCCGATGAAGCCCTGATCGAAATCGAATAGAGAAAACCGCGCGAGTGGAAGACAGACCCGCTACGGGTCTGTCTTTGCCCAACTCGTGAAAAACCGTTAAGGAAACGTTATGCCCCAGCTGGTTTTAGGCTCCACTTCGCCATTCCGCAAGGCGTTACTGGAGAAGTTGCACCTGACATTTGTCACCGATTCACCGGAGATTGATGAAAGTCGCCTAACGGATGAAACACCGGAACAACTGGTTTCGCGTCTTGCCTGTGAGAAAGCGCGAGCCGTTGCGCATCGTCACCCGGATAGCCTGGTTATTGGTTCTGATCAGGTCGCAATCAATGGGGACGACATACTGGGTAAACCCGGCACCCATGAAAAGGCGGTTCAGCAGCTGCGCGCGGCTTCGGGCAAAAAGGTCACGTTCCTTACAGGGCTGTG
>JBEPXU010000092.1:0-7966 GCA_041641735.1 Ectothiorhodospiraceae bacterium | reverse complement strand
TTCAGCGATCAGCGACGCCGCCAGGAAGAGTGTCAACGCCACGGACACACCCCGCAACTCCCTCTCCTTCAGTAACCTGTGCAGGTAGTAACCGCTCCAGAACAGCGTTATAACAAGCGATGCGACAAACAGATCCCGCAGCAGTAACGCGGCTGCCTCTGGCATCGTTGTCAGGGCGTTATTCAGAACGAGCAAGATCGCCACATAGGCCAACAGCGCCAATAGTTTGAACGATTTTGCCATGCCGCAACCCGCCGCCGAAGGCATTGTGAACAGTGCCTTGATGGCGCCCTCACCCCGGAAGAGAAAATGCAGCAACGCCCACACAAGGAAGAATAGGGGGAGTGTCATGCCAAGTTGGTATAAAAAACTCCCTGCGGATGCCGAGAGAGTCAACTGAGTGAACAGTGCCAGCACGACTGACAGCATCAGGTGGGGAGCGTATTTCCCCAGTGCAGCCAGCATCATTTGCGCATAGCGGTATTTATCGTTTTGGTGCGTGCCACACCAGCGCAAACATTTTCGTCGTAACAGTACACCCACAGCGGCAGCACCGAGCAGCAGAACCAGGAGGTTCGTGAGCACTATTGGGCTAAGTCTGGCGAAACCTGATTTAACCGAAAGTGCTTGCCAACCCTGTACCAACCAGCCCCACAGCTCGCTACTGTGATGGGTAAAAAGGGAGAAACTGTTATCCCCACGGGCAAGCAGCTTCTCTTTGATAAATTCTTTTCGCTTCTCCTCAAGCTGATTGTGCAATTCCGTGCTGTTAAGCAGCAACAATCTGTAACCAACAAGCTGACTGTCTACACTGTTTTTTTCTTCCTGCACCTGAAGCCGCTGCTGTGCAATCGATTCTGATTCGCCCTCAACAGGGTCACCCAGCGTTTTCAACTTTTCCTTGAGTTGTTCTTGTTTTGATGCCAATGTCTTTACATAGGCTGCAATCGATTCTGACACCGCCTGCACTTCTCTTTGCCAGGCCAGTAACGGCTCATCACTCTCGGCATCAAAGTCCTCGGTTGCAGTCCTAATGGCGTCCAGCCTTTTTTGCAGTGCCTGCCATTCATTGCTTTTTCCTGACCGACTCTGCTGTAACTGCTCATCAATGGGAAAAAATTCATCAGCAGCATGGGCCGTTTTCCCAGAGCCGAGACTCATGAGCAATAAAAGGGTAACAAGCACCCAGTAGTAGTTGTTGCGATGGTTGTCAGTATGACTTCCAGCCATGGTGCAAAGTCCTCAAATCACCGGTCGCCACTCACGGTGTCAATAGATAAATAACCAGCGCCGTCAACAAAGCGATCAACAGTGTCCGCAGGCCACTCCAGAGCCACATGCTACCCCTTATCTTCCCAATCACAATGCCAAGCATAAATAGCACGAGAAACGCCAAGGTAATGGCTGACTCAAGCGGCGTGACAGGAAATACCACACCTGCATTGGCAAGCCACAGCGGCAACATGATTATCAGACCGATGCTAAAGGGGGCAAGTCCATTCACCAGCGCAATAAAAACCGGAATGTATCGACTTGCCACGCCATGAGCGGTCCGACTCAGATCCCGGGCCATGGCTATCTCGAGTTCCCGAAGTTCCCGCTCGCGCTCAGCGGATTCACTGATATAGGCACTGCTGATACCACTTATCCCCAACGCCACGGTCGCCCCAAGACAAGCACCGATCACCACCCGTAGCGAAGTCTCATCGCTGACGTAAAAGCCAATATTGAGACCTAGCAGGGTGAGCGCACCATCAAAACCGTTAACGACAAAATAACGCCGTGCGATACCGTAGGAACGCGATACCATCAGCATCGCCTCATGAGGCCTTGGCATAACGGTTTATTCTCTCTCGTTCAAATTTGTTTCGTCGGGCACAATCTCCACCTCATCAATACTATGGAGTGATGCACCCAGTTCATTGATCATCGATTGCATTGCCTCAAAATCCAGCTCATCTCCCTCAACACTCAGGAGGACGGTTTCCGTCTTCTCATCCATTTCATCGACCTGCAGGGTCACCCGATACCCCTCCCCCAGAGCTGAAATCGCCTTGGCAAAATCGATGATATTCGGCTGGTGCGGCTTCAGGACATCCAGCACTACGCGCTTGAGCTTGGCCATGATTTTTCCTTGCCTCGTTCTGGTTCTTCCCTCAATAGTAGGACCCTACCGGTGAAGCAGCAATACCCATACCCGCCCTGCAACACATGCTATGCTTCAGCAAAAAGGCACCTTTTATGAATGAAGGGATACACACTCTCCGCCAGGCGGTCCGGCCAGCCGTACTGGCAAAGTATCTGGGGCAGCTGGCACTGGTCCTGGCGCTGCTTTTCCTGTTGCCGCTGGCAGTCTCACTATTCTATGCCGAATACGCCGTCAGCTTACGCTACCTGATCATCAGTCCCCTGCTCATACTGGTATTCCTGCTCTCCCGGAAACTCCCAACACCGACGCAGATACAACAGAATGAAGCACTGACGATCATTGCCCTGGCATTTATCCTCTCCCCACTGATGTCGAGCATCATTATGCATGCCTGTGGCCTGGAGTGGAGCACAGCACTTTTTGAATCGTTCTCCGCCATCACCACCACTGGCCTGACGACACTCAAGGCGCAACAGGAGTACCCCCACACCTTCCTTTTTATGCGTGCCTGGATGCAGTGGTATGGAGGACTTGGAATCGTCGTCTTTTCTATCGCGCTTATGGCGGGACACCATGCAGCCAGCCGACGCCTTGCAGAACCACCTGTCGGAGAGGGGCTGGCGATAACCACCAGAACTTATGCGCGCCATATCCTCATCACCTATATCATTCTCACCGTCGCCGCGATCACGCTGCTGCGTATCTCAGGCATGGCAAACTTTGATGCCCTCACCCATGCTCTGGCGGCAGTCTCCACCGGCGGCTTTTCGCCCTATGACAACAGCCTCGGTCATTTTTCTACGACAGTTCCTGCCCTCACGGCTGTCACCATCGGTCTTGCGGGGGCGACACCTTTACACCTCTACTATCGTTTTCGTCAGCGCGGCCTGCGCACCACCTTCCAGGATTCGGAGTTACGAGCACTGCTGGTACTGGCCCTGATTGTCTCGGCAGTACTCAGTCTTTTCTTTTATCACGACGGTATGCCCTGGGAAACGGCCCTGTTCCATGGCGTGATCCAGGGAGTTTCCGCACAGAGCACGACCGGCTTTAGCTCGCTGGATATCGCCAGCCTGGATGCTGACAGCAAACTGGTACTCATTATTACAATGTTTATTGGCGGAGGCCTGGGCTCGACCGCCGGAGGTATCAAACTGCTGCGCCTGCTTATCCTGCTGCGCCTCATTCAACTTATCGTGCAGCGGACTGCGCTGCCCAGTCATGCCATCACGCAGCCCCGTTTCGCCGACAGACCACTGGGAGAGGGAGATATCCAGGGTGCATTGCTCCTGATTCTGCTCTTCATCATTGTGATCCTCGTCTCATGGCTGGTGTTTATCAGCTACGGCTACGCGCCGATTGATTCCCTGTTTGAGGTGGTCTCTGCCAGCGGGACTGTCGGTCTTAGCAGTGGGATCACCCGCGGAGAACTTGAACCGGTGCTGCAGGCTCTGCTGTGTTTCGATATGTTACTCGGACGTCTGGAAATCATCGCCCTGTTGGTTGTACTGTATCCTCCAACGTGGCTGGCAAAAAGGACGGAAAGCCCATGAGAGCGGTACTGGTCGGCGCAGGTTCCCTGGGGGTGATGACGGCGCGGCTGTTGTTGCGCCATCGTCACGAAGTGGTTTTAATCGACACTGACAAGGAAAGACTCGATGCGGTGGCCGAAGAGCTCGACTGCGGTTTTCTCTGTGGTGACGGCAGTAAACCCGTCATCTTGCGTGAAGCGAATCCGGAGCATACTGATCGTCTCTTTTGCCTGACCAACAACGACCAAACCAACATTCTTGCTTCACTGGTCGGTCGCTCGCTGGGATTTCCACGCATCGTAACCCGTATCGAAGATCCTGAGTTTGAGCATATCTGTCTTGAGCTGGGACTTGAGAACCCAATCATTCCCGCACGCACTATCGGTCGTTATCTTGCCGATATGTTCGAGGGGCGCGATCCACTTGAGCTCTCGACCATGATTCGTGATGAGGCGCGGGTCTTCTCCTTTGTTGCACACGAGGAAGACCTGATCAAGGTGGAAGAATTGCCCCTGCCCGATGATATCCGCGTGATCTGCATCTACCGCCAAGGGACCATGCTGATTCCCAAAGGGGATGATGTCCTCGAAGACGGTGATGAGGTGGTCCTTATCACTCACAGCAAGCACCTGGACAAGCTGAACGAACGCTGGACAGCCACAACCTAACTCCATGCCCTAAACGCCGTTATCGTCCTTGTCGCCGCCGCAGCACCTTTAACTGAAACAGGCTATTGCGCTCCTCCTCCTCCAGGACACCATCGATGTACCGAATGGTCTCCTGGTAACGTGGAATAACGTTATAGCGCAGGGCATTGACCCGTTTCTGGGTCTTTCGCTGCTCCTCAAGCAGGCGCCACAGTGCCGTTTCTGCCTCACCTAACCGCGCAAAGAGTTCAGCCAGCCGTAACAACTTGCTGCGCGCTTCATCAAAACTCGGGTCGGTCCACATCAACCCCACTGGCTGAAGCGGACGGGTTTCGACACGTACCGATGGATACTCCACCCCAACGCTGCTACGCGGCAGAATCTGCACCTTCATGCCGCTGCGTAGTCCCAGTGCCGCCTGGCTCATCAGCCGCTCACCCATACGCATGTGCGCCACACCGAGCCAGCTGTAGGCATCGTGCAACAACTCGGTAGTCTCGCGCCGCAGCTGCCGGTACTGGTGCAGGCGTTCGTAGACCAAGCGGGTGAGCAGCTCGCGCTTGCGCTCGAGCATATCGTGGCCCTGCTGCAAAAACGTCACCTGGCGGCGCAGGTTGAGCAGCGTGCTCTTGGTCGGTGGCACCTTCAGGCCGCGGCTCACTGTGCCTCCCGCAGCGGTCGGTGGTAGCGCTCGAGGTCCTCTTCGCGCAACCGGTGCAGCTCATCAGCAGGAAGCAACGCCAGCAGCTCCCAGCAGAGGTCCAGCGTCTCCTCGATACTGCGATCCTCCGCTTCGCCCTGCCCTACCAACCGCTTCTCGAACTGCTCGGCGAAGTGGAGGTAGTCGCGATCGCTCTGGGCCAGGTCTTCGGCGCCGATGATCGAGGCGAGATTACGCACCTCAAGCGCGCGGGCATAAGAGGCGTAGACCTGGTTGGAGACACGCGGATGCTCCTCGCGGGTAAAGCCCTCGCCGATACCGTCCTTCATCAAACGTGACAGTGAGGGGGGGATAAAGATCGGCGGGTAGACCCCTTGGTTGTGCAGCTCTCGGCTGAGCACGATCTGCCCCTCGGTGATATAGCCGGTCAGGTCGGGGATCGGGTGGGTAATATCGTCGCTAGGCATGGTCACCACCGGCATCAGTGTGATCGAACCGTGGCGAGCCTTGATCCGTCCGGCCCGCTCGTAGAGCTCCGCCAGATCGGAGTAGAGGTAGCCGGGGTACCCCTTGCGCGAGGGGACGTCGCCCTTGGCCGAGGCGACCTCACGCAGCGCCGAGGCGTACTGGGTGATGTCTGTCATCACCACCAGCACATGCATGTCCAGGTCGTAGGCCAGGTACTCCGCCGCGGTGAGTGCCGTACGCGGCAGGATCAGCCGCTCGATGGCCGGGTCGTCGGCCCGGTTGACGAACATCACCACATTGCCGAGTACCCCGCTCTCCTCGAACTCCTCCTGGAAGAAGCGGGCATCGGAGTAGGAAGCGCCCATGGCGGCGAAGACGACGGCAAAGCGCGACTCTTCACCCGGCAATTTGGCCTGGCGTACGATCTGCGCCGCCAGCCGATTGTGAGGCAGACCTGAGCCGCTGAAGATGGGCAGTTTCTGTCCGCGCACCAACGAGTTGAGACCATCAATGGCGCTGATACCGGTCTGCACAAACTCCTTGGGGTAGGCGCGAGCTGCCGGGTTGACCGGGGCACCGTTGACGTTACGCCGCAGCGAAGCAATGAGTGGTGGACGTTCGTCTCGCGGCTGACCGATACCGTTGAAGACCCTTCCCAGAATCTCCGGCGAGAGGTCCACGGTGAAGGGCTCGCCGAGGAAAGTGGCCCAGGTCTGCTCCGGGTCCATCGCACCAGTCCCCTCGAACACCTGCACCAGCATGGTCTCGGTGGAGACGCGTATCACCTGGCCGGTACGCTCGCGTCCATTTTGATCCACTAACCGTACCCGCTCGCCGCTGCCCACGCCGGGAACGGCCTGCATAAACAACAGGTCGCCGCGCGTCCCCTCAACCAGACGGTACTCGGCACCGCCGCTCATGACGATGTCTCCCGTGCATCGGCGTACTCGTGGCGCAACGCCTGTATCTGCTCATCCAGCTGGCGGGCAAAATCGTCGAACGGCGAGATCTCATCGGCACCACTCTTCTCGCTCTTCAGGCGGCGCAGCCGTGTCAACAGCGGCTGACGCAACAACTCCTGCACCGGTACCCCCAGCACCAGCAATTCGTTACCGGCATCGATCATGCCGATGATCGCTCGCAGCAAGAAAAACTGTTTTTTCGGCGAGCAGTAGCTGTCCTCGCTGTCGAGGGCACTCTGCTGCAATATCCCCTGCTTGATTAGCGCCGCCCCCTCCAGCGCCCAGCGCTGCTCGGCGGAGAGCGCCTCCGGCCCCACCAGGTTGACGATACGCATCAACTCGTCAGCCTGCCCCAGCAGCGCCAGTGCCCGCTCGCGATACTCCGCCCAGTCTGTGCTGACATGTTCATGCCACCACCTGGCGGCGCCGACGGCGTAACCGGAGAAGCTCTCGGTCCAGTCGACCGCCGGATAGTGGCGTGCATCCGCAAGTGGCTTGGACAACGCCCAGAAAGCCTCGACGATATCCTTGGTATGGCTGGTTACCGGCTCCGAGAAATCACCACCGGGCGGGGAGACCGCACCGATGAGGGTGATTGAGCCGCTGCCCTGCGCCGTCTCCACCCGTCCGGCACGCTCGTAGAAGGCGGCCAGTCGGGAGGCGAGATAAGCAGGGTAGCCCTCCTCTACCGGCATCTCCTCCAGGCGTCCGCTCACCTCACGCAGCGCCTCGGCCCAGCGGCTGGTGGAGTCGGCCACCATCACCACATCGTAACCCTGGTCGCGGTAGTACTCGGCGATGGTCACACCAACGTAGATGGAGGCCTCACGGGCCACCACCGGCATATTGGAGGTATTAGCCACCAGCATGGTCCGCTCCATCAGCGAGCGGCCGCTACGCGGGTCGGTCAGCTTGGGAAAAGACTCGAGGATATCTACCAGCTCGTTGCCGCGCTCGCCACAGCCGACATAGAGCACAATATCGGCATCGGCCCAGCGGGCGATCTGTTGCTGCACCATGGTCTTGCCGGCACCGAAGGGACCGGGCACCGCCGCCTTTCCCCCCTTAAGCAGGGGAAAGAAGGTATCGAGTATACGTTGCCCGGTTAGCAGAGGAGCGATAGCATGATCTCGATGCCGATAGGGACGCGGGGTGCGTACCGGCCAGCGGTGAAATAGTCGCAGCTTGTGCAGATGGCCGTTATCGTCGCGCAGGTGGGCAATCACCGACTCGACGCTATACTCCCCCTCCGGCACCAGGTTCTCCAGCTCGCCGGAAAGGGTTGGCGGAACCAGGATTCGATGCAGTACGCTCGTTGTCTCCGGCACGGTCCCCAGCACCGTGCCACCCTCAACCCGGCTGCCTACCTCCAGCCCCTCGGCCGGGGTAAAGCGCCACTTGCGCTCCCGGTCGAGCGGGTGAAGCTCCATCCCGCGTGGGATGGTGTCCCCCTCCCCCTTATAGATCTCGTAGAGCGGACGCTGGATACCATCGAAGATCTGGCCCATCAGACCCGGCCCCAGTTCCACCGAAAGCGGATGGCCCAG
>JBEPXU010000091.1:0-7970 GCA_041641735.1 Ectothiorhodospiraceae bacterium | reverse complement strand
CCTTTTTCTGTCGCTAGAATTTCGAGGCGCAACCAGGGTGTCTCATCCGCATCAATATTGAGGGGAACAGGGCGAGTTGAGCTGTGCCATGTGGCCGCAAGGTAGTCGCCCAGCTTGAGTACATAGGCACTGTAACGCGAGCGCATCAGCGCCTCTGCCGTAGCGGCAGCTTGAGCACCTTGATGCAGTGGTTCGCAGCAATCACGATAGGCAGCGCCGCTGCCACATGGACAGAGGTTATCTGACATTATGCATTCGTAGTGAGGTACTGTCTTTCAAGCTCTTCGGGCTCCATGGCGGAGTTGTAGTAGAAGCCCTGAATCAGGTCGCAGCCATTATGCTGCAGCACGCGCAGCTGATCTTCCCGCTCCACCCCTTCGGCAACCACTTGGAGGCGAAGGCTGTGCCCCAGTCCAATCACCGCCTCAACCAATGCGGCATCCTGGTCATTGTTGTCAATATCACGAATAAATGCGCGGTCTATCTTCAATTTATCGATCGGGAAACGGCGTAAATAGTTAAGGGAGGAGTATCCGGTGCCAAAGTCATCGACGGCCAGGCGAATTCCCATGTCTCGAAGGGTATCCATGGTACGCAGGTTTTCCACCGCATCCTCTACCAGCATACTTTCTGTCAGTTCAAAGCAGAGCTGACCCGGGAGAATATGGCAGCAGTCGAGGATCTCCTTAACATCCTCGATAAATTTTTCGCTTCGGAACTGAATCGCCGAGACATTAACCGCCACGGAGATCTCCCCCGTTCCGCGTGCGTTCCAGTCACTCAGGTAGTGACACACACGTTGCAGTGTAAACTTGCCGATTTCAACGATAAAACCGGTCTCTTCAGCCAACGGAATAAAGTCACTGGGTGGTACCCAACCAAGCTCCGGGCTGTTCCACCGTATCAGCGCCTCTGCGCTTAAGATGGTTTCTTCTCTGGCGCAGAAGATCGGCTGCAAATGGACGCTTAGCTCACCCTGCTCCAGCGCCTTATGCAGTGCCACCTCCAGTGCCAGGTGCTCGAGCGACTGCACATTCATGTTTGGCGAGTAGAGCTGGTAGCTGTTACGTCCTGAATCCTTGGCCCGATACATCGCCGTATCGGCATTCTGCACTAACTCAGATAACTCCGTGGCATCATCCGGGTAGAAACTGATTCCGACACTACAGGTCACTACCAATTTCCGCCCGCCGAGTACGACTGATTCTGTCATCAGTTCGATAATGCGCCGGGCAACCTGTACCACCGCATCGACACTCTCCACATCAGACAGCAGAATAATGAACTCATCACCACCCATACGTGCGACGGTATCGTCTTCGCGTATAGCTTTCTGTAAACGGGCCGTAACTTCCTGCAGCAGTTGATCCCCGACCGCATGCCCCAGGCTATCGTTGATACGTTTGAAGCGATCGAGATCGACAAACAGGACAGCCAGCTTGGTTTGATTTCGGTGGGCATGGCTTATTGCGACACTGAGGCGATCATTGAAAAGACGGCGGTTGGGCAGATTGGTAAGGGGGTCATAATAGGCCAGACTACGGATACGCTCCTCATTCTCCTTCAGTTCAGAGATATCGCTGAACAGCGCCGCATAATGGGTTAACTCGCCACCTTCATCATAGATTGCCGCGATAGTCAGCAGTTCTGGATAAACCTCACCGTTTTTACGACGGTTCCACACCTCGCCCTGCCAATGGCCCTCTTTTTTAATCTGTTGCCACATCTCGGCATAGAACGCCTTACTGTGGCGGCCTGAACTGAGCATCGCCGGGGTGTTGCCCAGCGCCTCCTCTTCACTGAAACCGGTCAGGCGCGTGAAGGCAGGATTGACCGACTCGATTATGCCATCGGCGTCGGTAATCACGATGCCTTCAAGGGAGCTCTCGATTACCTTCTCGGCCAAATGCAGGTTCTTCTGCGACAATTGCAGTGCCTTATCACGTTCGGCCAATGCCTGTCGCAGCTCCTGCACATAGACATGCTCCATACCGAAGAGAATGTCGCTGAAGCTGACCACACCGAGGACATCACCTTCGGCGCCATAAACACCGATATGCCTCACCTTGTTACTCACCAACATGCTACGCGCCCGATAGAGGCTGCAATCACTGTCGACGGTTATCAGCGGGCGACTTGCGAGTGTTCCTACCGAATTGGCGGTCCTGCGTTCGGCGATATAGCGCACAATATCCCGCTCGGTAAGGATACCCAGCTCACCGTCCGCGTAACGAATCAGTACGGCATCGGAGTTATGGCCACGCATCATGGCGGCGATGGCACCGAGACTCTCACCCTCGTCGGCGATCAGAACCCCTTCCTTCAAGACCGAGTCGACATTACGCATCCGCAAGTAGTGCTCAACGCCCTGGTTCAACACAATATCGGTTTGGCTTACGACACCAAGGGGAACCGACTTCTCGTCAATAACAAGATAGTGGCGCACCCCCTCAGAGAGAAAACGGCTTGCCACTGCCTGCAATGAGGCATTGCCGTTAACGGCTTTCACCGGTGAGCTCATTAGCTCACTGATCGGGCTATTGAGAATGTCCTCGGAAGAGAAATCCAGCGCCAGCGCATCCCGCTCGGTCCAGATACCGATCGCCTCCTCGCCCTCGTAGATAATAATCGAACTGCACCGCTCGGTACTCATTCGCGCGGCCACTTCATAAAGCGGGGTGGCGGGGGAACATTTTAGAATGCCGCCCTGAATGATCTGGGCAACGGTGATTTCAGACGAAGCCAGCGAAGCATTCAGCTCATCGTCTGTGAAAATTTCCATAAACTTTCCTCAGGTCATCCTTTCAATGACAGTAAAAAATTCCGGGACGTCCTGAATCATGCTGATGCGGCGACTGCGATGCCGCTAATCCTTTATGGTGTTAGCAAGGTGTGATGAATAAGTGCAGAAGCTGGGAATATAAGCTTGCCTCACTTTATACCATGGGAAAGAGTAGGGGAAAAGGTTCGTATTTACCGCAACAGCAGCGCCAGCCCGCTACCAACAAGCAAGAGGCCAATGGCACGCTGAAAGGTTTGCTGGCTAATCGTGGTGTGAACATGTCCGCCGATATACATCCCGACAACCATGATCGGAAATGCCGCCGCCAACAGATACATCGTCTCGCCGGTGTAAAAACCGGAAAAGAAATAGCCGGCTATACGGCTGCTACCGTCAATCAAAAAAACGATGGCAATCGTTGCACGAAAGGCGGTTTTATCCAAATGGCGAAGACGCAGATAGATCACATAGAAAGGACCACCCGTGCCGAACAGGGTCCCGATCAAACCACCCAGCGCCCCTCCTGGGATTGCCCACCAGCGGCTGCCGCGAAACCCCGGACCTGAACTCAGCAGGGTATACAGAGCATAGAGGACAATAAAACCGCCCAGCGCCTTGCGCAACAGGTCGCCTTCGAGAGTATGAAACAGGTAAAGCGCTGTTAATACGCCAGCGAAGGTGAAGGGAAGCAGCGGATAGATATCACGCCAGCTAATGGCCTGCCGGTGTTTAACACCGTGACTGCTGGAGGCGATATAGTCCAGCAGCCCGACAAGCGGCACGACAACAGAGAGCGGTAACATTTGCGCCAGCAGTGGAATGGCAATCAGTCCGGAGCCAAAACCGGCGATACCGCGTACAAAGAAGGCCGCCACAATAATTACTGCCGCCAGGGCCAGTTCTGGAGCGCTTAATGATTCAAACATAGTTTATCGAACAAGTTTATTTTCCAACCACAACAGGCGATCCCGTAGTGGCGTAAAGGCCAGCAGGCAACCGGTGAGGACACCGAGCGTATTGGCCGCCATATCGGCATATTCAAAATGACGCCCATTCAGCGGCTGAAAGAATTCCAGTGTGATACCCAGCGCGATCAGCCCGCCGGCATGGAGCAGTATCAATTTCCATTTCTGATACAGCTGGATAAACCAGCCCATTAACAGCGCATAAGCCACCAGATGGAAGAGCTTATCCTCATAGGCAATCAATGTAGTTGTCACCGTCACACTCACGAGCGACAGCGTAACCAGCAGTACAATGCCTAACCAGCCAATAGTGAGCCAGAGCCAGGGATAGTGAAATCCGCGCATATCAGACGTAGATCCAGAATAGTACCGCGGCAAGGAGCAGCCGATAGATGACAAACGGCAACATACCGATACGCTCAAGGGCCTTCAGGAAAAGGTGAATACAAAGATACGCACTCACGGCGGAGAAGATGACCCCAAGGCCCAATGCCGACCAGTCTACCGCATGGTTTGACTCCACCAGCTCGAGCGCATTGAGACCACCGGCGAGGATAATCACGGGGATCGACAGCAAAAAGGAGAAACGGGCTGCCGCCGCACGGGTCAGCCCCATCATCAAACCGGCGGTCATAGTGATACCTGAGCGAGAGGTGCCCGGAATGAGGGCGATGGCCTGGGCGACACCGATAACCACCACATCGCGCCAGCCGATGGTATGTTCGCTACGTACACGCTTGCCCTGTGCATCGGCCCACCACAGCAGTAAACCGAAGATGACCGTTGCCCAGGCGATCACCATCGGGGAACGCAGTCCATTTTCAATCACATCCTTGAAAAGAAGGCCTGCCAGGCCGACCGGGATGGTGCCAAAACCGACGGCCCATGCCAGACGGCTATCCCCTACCTGTTTCCCAGTGCGCAGTGAGGCAAACCAGTCGCGCAGCATCACCCGGAGCTCATGCCGAAAGTACCACACCACCGCAGTAAGGGTCCCGACATGCACGGCCACATCGAAGGCCAGCCCCTGATCGCTCCAGCCACTTAGCTTCGGCAGCAGAATAAGATGCGCCGAACTGGAGATCGGTAAAAACTCGGTTAGCCCCTGAAGCAGGGCGAGAAAAACAATGTGGAACAGTTCCATTAATTTCGGCTTCCTTAATTAAACGCGCTTTTCTGCAACGATATGGGCGTAACGCCCCTCTTTCATGATGCGGCTGTGCAGCACCGAGAAGCCACTCATGTTCAGCATGTAGACCAGGTCCTCGCGGCTGAACCGGTTATGCTCGATGAAGTGGATAAAAAGATCCTCCAGCTCATCGACCGGCGTATTACGGTCAAAAACCCTGGCCTCTTCGGTCTGCGCGCGGATATAGGTCTCAAGGGGCGCCCGCACCCAGTCGAGAATATAAAAGCGACCACCGGGTTTCAGGCACCGCTGCACCTCCTGCAGGGTGCGCAACGGCTGATTCATCTCGTGCAACACCACCGAGGCCATCGCCGCGTCGACAGAATCATTATCAAGAGGCAGCTGCGGGTCGTGCAGGTCTTCGGTAATGATCTCCGAGCCTTTGGGCAGTTCAACGGCGGCCTCCAGCATGTAGGGCGCACACTCCACCCCGATGGCCCTCAGGCCGGGCGTACGCTTCGCCACCGCCTGCACAAACATGCCCGGACCGGCACCCAGATCAAGAACGACAGGCTCCTTCGAGTAGACCGGTGTAATCCAGTGGTCCCACTCGGCCCAGAACTCGTCGTTAAAACGGTTGGCAAAGCCCTCTTTCATCATCGCGGCAAAACGCTCGCCGTCCCGATGGTGTTTGGCCAGCATGGCCTGGGTTTCCTGCAGTCGATTGGACATTGTCACCTCAGCGAGTGTCTGCAATTAACGATGAACGGCCATGATAACGTGTTCACTCAATCGTGGCAGCCGAACGGGATCACGAAAACTTCATTCTCCTGTAACACAACAGTCATGCCCCCTGACTAGGCTCATCTGCGATGACAAAAGAGAAAGAGGATAAAACGATGCATGAACTGGTTCACAACTACACCAAACCCTCCCATCACCGGGAACAGAGCCACGGTCGTCTGGTGGAGGAGATCGCCTACCTGGAGGCACGCCTTATCGCAATCGGTCATACCGGCGACTGCGCCTACGAAAAGTCCCTCGCCCGCAGCTATAGTGAGCTACTGCGCACCCGCCGCCGGGAGCTGGCATTGCTGAACAACTAAAGCTTTGCCCTCTCATCACGAAGAGAGAACCCCCTGAGTCCCCCTTCCCAGCCCTTGGTCAGGGCCATCACCTTGAACAACTCCCCCATCTCACCCGGCATGGTCAGGCGTTTGACCTGAGCCGCCAGGGAAAGTTGCTCCTGAACTCCTCCCGACTCCTCCGAGAGCAGCTCCATCAGCCCGCTGGCAATAAGAAAGTTGGCCTGATTGGTATAACCACGCACGGCCAGATCTGCCTGAAGCGCCGCTTCAGCCACCGCCGTAAAATCCACATGGGCGGTAATATCCTGCAGCCCGACCAGACGTAGTGCATCATCATGCGCCCGATGGCGATAGTGGCACATCAGCGTGCCACGATGACGTTGAGGGTGGTAGAACTCCCGTTGCGGGAAACCGTAGTCGATCAGCAGCGCCACACCCTGCTGCAACAGGCCCCCCAGACTCTGTACCCACTCCTCGGCACGCAGATTGATTTCCGAGCTGTAGCCGTCCGTTAAGGTATGCTCCTGCTGCAGCCTTTTAAGGCGGGTAAAGAGGGCCGCATCAGGGGCCCCCGCTTCCAGCACAAAGCCCTGACCATTCCACACCACGGATAGCTCATGCGGTTCCCCGCCGCTGATCACAAAGCGGTGCACCGGCATCGCATCGAGCACTTCATTAGCCAGCACCACGCCGCAAAAATCGCCTTCCGGCAAGGCATCCAACCAGGTAACCCGCCCGGCCAGCTTTGGTACCTTTGCCTCGATGGTCTGCTGTTGCCTTTGCCGCAAATCGGCACTCAGTTCCAGAATGAAATAGTGTTCAGGCAGGCAGCCCAGTTGTCCCAGCTCTGCCAGAATATCGGCGGCCATCACCCCACTGCCGGCACCGAACTCGAGGATATCGCCGCTGCCTATGCCTGTAAGCACTTCGGCGCACTGGCGGGCAAGACTTCGGGAAAAGAGGGACGAGAGCTCCGGAGCGGTAACAAAATCGCCCGCCTCGCCGAATTTGTGGCTGCCGGCGCTGTAGTAACCCAGCCCCGGCGCATAGAGCGCCAGCTCCATGAAACGGTCGAAACCGATATGGCCGCCGGCCGCCTCAATCTCCTCACGAATCAACGCCTGCAGTTGCTCGCTGTGTGCTTGCGCCTCCGGCGACGGCGGCGGCAGCTCATCGCTGCCATGCCCCTTGAATCTGCCTGTTTCACCCTCAGAAAACATCCATCCGTCCAGTTGCTGTAAACTTGTTAACTGTTCATTTTCGCTTTACCGTCATTCCCCCGTAGTCGGGAATCCAGGAGGAAATTCGCACTCATGGATTCCGGCTTTCGTCGGAATGACGAATTTTGCAGGCATCACGGGAGTCACTCTCCCCTCCCGAAATCCTTTGGAGAAGTCGTGAACGAACAACTCAACACCCTCGACGGCAAAGTCGTCCTCATCACCGGTGCGGCACACCGCATCGGCGCCACCACCGCCCGCACCCTGCATGCCGCGGGCGCCAACATCGTGCTGCACTATCGCAACTCCGCCGCCGGCGCCGAGGCGCTGCAGGGCGAACTCAATGCGGTACGCGCCGACTCCGTCTCACTGGTACAGGGCGATCTGCACGACACGGCATCACTATCGACAATCGTGGAGCAGGCCTATGCCGCCTGGGGCCGGCTCGATGTGCTGATCAACAACGCCTCCACCTTCTACCCGACACCGGTGGGCACGGTCACTGAAGCGCACTGGGACGATCTCCTGGGTTCGAACCTCAAGGCCCCCTTCTTCCTCGCCCAGGCCGCCGCACCGCACCTGAAAACCGAACGTGGCTGCATCGTCAACATCGTCGATATCCACGCCGACCGCCCCCTCAAGGAGCACCCGGTCTACTCCATGGCCAAGGCGGGACTGGTGATGATGACCAAGTCGCTGGCCTGCGAGCTGGGTCCCGAGGTACGGGTCAACGCCATCGCCCCCGGTGCCATCCTCTGGCCGGAGAACGACATGGATGACTCGACC
>JBEPXU010000090.1:0-8084 GCA_041641735.1 Ectothiorhodospiraceae bacterium | reverse complement strand
AACGCCAAACACAGTGGCAGAAACCGGGTCTGTCAGTGGCAGGGGGAGTGCCGTCCAGAGGACAACTCACCCCAACGCTGAGCCGATGCGCATCGATATTTTGTGATACGGTTAGTGGCTAGTCACCCCGACACCCCATAGAATCAATTCAAGAACAGATACCAGAGGTTCCTGACGCATGGCCGCCAATCAGAATCTGTTAAAACGCATCGAGAAACTGACAGAGATCGGCATTGCCCTTTCCGCGGAGAGTGACACCCAGCGACTACTGGAGATGATCCTGCTCGGCGCCAAAGAGCTGACCAATGCCGATGGAGGAACCCTCTACTCGGTACAGGAAGATGGCACAGTGAAAATGGAGATCGTCCGCACCGATTCACTGGACTATGCCATGGGCGGAACCACCGGCAAGCCCATCCCTTTCAAACCGATTCCGCTGTATGACGAACAGGGCAACCCGAACCATCACATGGTGGTAACCCATGCCGTGCTCAACGATATTACGGTCAATATACCCGATGCTTACGACACTGAGGGATTTGACTTCTCCGGGACGCAAAAATTCGACCAGAGTACCGGCTACCGCTCCACATCTTTCCTTACCGTACCGCTTAAGAATCATGAGTCAGACATCATCGGCGTATTACAGCTGTTAAATGCCCAGGACGAACAAAGCGGTGAAATAATCGCCTTTGATGACGAAGCACAACACTTGGCCGAATCGCTGGCCTCCCAGGCGGCCATTGCTCTGACTAACCGCCGACTCATTGATGATCTGAAGAAGCTTTTGGAGTCATTGATCCAGCTGGTGGCCACCGCGATCGACGAAAAATCACCTTATACCGGCGGCCATTGTAAACGTGTACCGGTACTCACGATGATGCTGGCCGATGCGGCCCACAAAGCCAAGGAGGGACCGCTCAAGGACTTTGCCATGGATGAGGATGACCGCTACGAGCTGGAAATCGCGGCCTGGCTGCACGACTGCGGAAAGATTACTACACCTGAATATGTGGTCGATAAATCCACCAAGCTTGAGACGATTTACGATCGTATTGAGACCATTGATACCCGTGTTGAAGTGCTCAAGCGAGATGCCGAGATCACGATGTTAAAAAGGAAAGTCGCGGCAATGGAGAAGGGTGAAACCATTGATGAAGAGCACCTGGAACAGGAATACCGCGAAACGGTCCGGCAACTGGATGAGGAACTGGACTTCCTGCATATCAGTAATACCGGCGGGGAATTTATGTCCGAAGAGGATAAGCAGCTTGTCAGGAAAATCGCCAAACACCGCTGGTCATACCACGGCACTGAACTCCCCCTTCTGAGTGACAACGAGCTCTACAATCTCACCATCGAAAAGGGCACACTCACTCCCGAGGAGCGTGAAGTTATTAATAACCACATCGTCGCAACCATCAAGATGCTCGAAGCGCTACCCTTCCCCAAGCACCTCAAACACGTCCCCGAGTATGCCGGTGGCCATCACGAAAAGATGGATGGAACAGGTTATCCACGCGGCCTCAAACGTGACCAGATGTCGGTACAGGCGCGCATTATGGCGATTGCGGACATCTTCGAGGCCCTCACCGCCAAGGACCGCCCTTACAAGGAAGGAAAAAAACTCTCCGAAGCCATTCGCATCCTCGGCTTTATGAAACAGGACAGCCATATCGACCCTGATCTATTCGATATCTTTGTCAAAGAGCGCATCTTCGAGAAGTATGCGGTCCAGTATCTGGACCAGGGTCAGATCGATGAGGTCAAGATCGACCAACTTAAATACTAATCACTCATACTGCCCCCACCCCCAGCCACACCACCGTCTAGAGACGTGATATATCACCCTTGCCTGACAGCAACACCAAAGATATGGCACAACTGTTGCTCGTTGCCGAACTAGCCACCATTAACCGATAGCAAGGCAACTTACCAACCACGGGGATCACCGACAATGGATCAACAGGACGGCATTGGGGTACTGCGCGTCCTCCTGATCGATGATGACAGGGGACGTTCAGCTCTGCTGGAGCAGGCACTGAGAGACGCGGGTTATGCTGTCATAGCCAAATTCGGCACTGGTGACAATATTGCGTTTCTGGTCAATGAACATCAGCCGGATGTCATTATCGTTGATCTGGAATCCCCCGATCGCGACACACTGGAGCATATGCATACGATAAGCCGTGATCAGCCCCGTCCTATTGTGATGTTTGCCGAGGATCAGGACAGCAGTGCTATCCACAAGGCCATCAAGGCTGGTGTAAGCGCCTACATTGTCGACGGTCTCAATAGCAAGCGGGTCAAACCAGTCATGGAGGTGGCGATTGCCCGCTTCAGGGAATACCAGGCGCTGCGGGATGAGTTGAAACGCACCAAAGTTTCACTTGAGGAACGAAAACTGCTGGACCGAGCCAAAGCACTGCTAATCAAGCGTCAGGGTATGAGCGAGGAAGAGGCCTACCAGGCGCTACGTAAGCTGGCGATGGACCGTGGAATAAAGCTGGTCGAAGCGGCACGTAACATTATCTCGGTACTGGATCTACTTGGTTAACACACCGCCCCTCACGCACCACACGAGTGCAAGTTAGATATAAAACTCTCCATTTTAGGGCATCAAGCAGCAACCACTGCCGTCAACGTTGATCGCTCCAGAACTTCACATTTATCCACCTTACAATCACTTAGCGCAACACCATGGAACATGGCATAGAAACTGCTTCATGATTTGCACATGCCGGCAACGAAGTCGGCACAGGCATACCAACTGGACCCACCCAATGACGGGTTGAGTCCAGTAGCCAACAATCTGTTTTCTGGACAAAGGCGTCCTTCCACCCGGAATCCGTTCCGTGGTGGAGGACGCCTTTTTTGTTGCTCAAGAAAGAGGGAATGACAATGACACAGCGCACCACCGCACGCCGCGGTTTTCTCCGTAAAACCGGTCTGGCGCTGCTCGCCGCCGGTATGATGTTTGGCGGCAGCAGCGTACTCAGCAGCGCCCAGGCGGTTGAATACGCAGAAAAAGAGGAACTTAAATTCGGCTTCATCAAACTCACCGATATGGCTCCCCTCGCCATTGCGTACGAAAAGGGCTACTTCGAGGATGAGGGACTCTACGTCACACTTGAGGCACAGGCCAACTGGAAGGTGCTGCTTGACCGGGTGATCAACGGCGAACTGGACGGCGCGCACATGCTAGCCGGCCAGCCGCTCGGTGCCACCATCGGTTTCGGTACCCAGGCACACATCATTACCGCCTTCTCCATGGACCTCAACGGCAACGGCATCACCGTCTCCAATGATATCTGGGAGCAGATGAAGCAGCACATCCCTCATGAAAACGGTAAACCGGTCCACCCGATTAAGGCTGATTACCTGAAGCCTGTGGTGGAGAAATACAAGAAGGAGGGCAAGCCGTTCAAGATGGGCATGGTCTTCCCCGTATCCACCCACAACTATGAGCTGCGTTACTGGCTCGCCGCCGGCGGTATCCACCCCGGTTACTACGCGCCGGCCAAGGGCGACACCAGCGGTACCCTGCAGGCTGACGCCCTGCTCTCGGTAACCCCGCCGCCGCAAATGCCGGCGACCATGGAAGCCGGCACCATCTACGGTTACTGCGTCGGCGAGCCGTGGAACCAGCAGGCGGTGTTCAAGGGCATCGGTGTACCGGTGATCACTGACTACGAGATCTGGAAGGACAACCCGGAGAAGGTCTTCGGTGTGTCCAAGGCCTGGGCCGACGAGTACCCCATCACACACAAAAAGGTGGTCAAGGCGCTGATTCGTGCTGCCAAGTGGCTGGATGAGAACAACAACGCCAACCGTCCCGAAGCGGTAAAGATCCTCGCCAAGCCGCAATATGTCGGCGCCGATTACGAGGTGATCGCCAATTCCATGACCGGTACCTTCGAGTACGAAAAAGGCGACAAGCGCGAAGTACCCGACTTCAATGTCTTCTTCCGCCACAACGCCACCTACCCCTACTACTCCGATGCCATCTGGTACCTGACCCAGATGCGCCGCTGGGGCCAGATTGCCGAGTCCAAGCCCGACAGCTGGTACATGGATATCGCCAAGAAGGTCTACCGCCCTGACATCTACGCCGAGGCCGCCAGTGAACTCATCGCCGAAGGCAAGATGCAGGCCGATGAGTTCCCGAACTTTGCAAGCGAAGACGGTTTCCGTGCCCCGCAGACCCACTTCATCGACAACGTCACCTACGACGGTCACGCGCCGAACAACTACCTGAAGAAGTTCAACATCGGCCTGAAGGGCAAGGAAAAAATCTGACGCCAACCGCCCGGGGGCTTCCCCGGGCCACCCGGTGAAAGAGAACGAGAGGCATTAGTATGAGTACACACATCTTCAACACACGCAGCACCTTCAGTGCGCTCTGGCTGGATCGCATTCAGGGAGCTCTGCAGGGCGAGCGCTTCGTCAAAATGACCGCTGGCATCAGCCGCAACCTGCTCATCCCGTTGATTGCCGTTGCCGTCTTCCTGGCGATCTGGGGCGCCGCCGCATCGAAGATAGAGACCTCCCTTGGCACCCTGCCCGGACCGAGCAAGGTGTGGGAACAGACGGTACAGCTCTACCAGGAGCATCAGGCCTCACGGGAGAAAGAGACGGCCTTCTACCAGCGGCAGGAAGAGCGCAACGCAGAAAGAGTCAAGCACGACCCCGATTATGAACCGAAGATCCGCCCCTATACCGGTGCACCAACCTTCTTCGATCAAATCGGCACCAGTTTATTGACCGTGGCAACCGGCTTTTTGCTCGCCTCGTTCATCGCCATCCCCATCGGCATCGTCTGCGGTATGAGCGCCACCCTCTACCAGGCACTGAATCCGCTGATCCAGATATTCAAACCGGTCTCCCCGCTGGCCTGGCTGCCGCTGGTGACGATCGTCGTCAGTGCAGTCTACGTCAGTGACAACCCGATGTTTGAAAAGGCCTTCGTCACCTCCGCGATCACCGTCACCCTTTGCTGCCTGTGGCCGACCATCATCAATACCACCGTCGGCGTCTCTTCGGTGGACAAAGACCTGATCAATGTCAGCCGCGTACTACGCCTCGGCTGGCTGACCAAAACCATCAAAATCGTGCTGCCCTCGGCCACGCCGATGATATTCACCGGCCTGCGCCTGTCGCTGGGTATCGGTTGGATGGTCCTTATCGCCGCCGAGATGCTGGCGCAGAATCCCGGTCTTGGAAAGTTCGTCTGGGATGAATTCCAGAACGGCAGCTCTGAATCCCTGGCACGCATCATGGTCGCGGTACTGGTGATCGGCATCATCGGCTTCCTGCTCGACCGCGGCATGCTGCTACTGCAAAAACGTGTCACCTGGGACCGCAACGCGGTACTGCGATAAGGAGAGACCAACATGAAAAATTACCTGAGCCTGGAAAACCTGAGCATCACCTTCGATACCGACAAGGGACCGCTGAACGTCCTCGACGATATCTCACTGAAGATCGACAAGGGCGAGTTCATCTCCCTTATCGGCCACTCCGGTTGCGGCAAGTCGACGATATTGAATATCGTCGCCGGTCTACTGCAGGCAAGCAGCGGCGGTGTGTTGCTGGAGAACCGGGAAGTAGACGAACCCGGACCGGATCGCGCCGTAGTGTTCCAGAACCATTCGCTGCTGCCGTGGTTGACCGTTTACGAGAACGTGAGGCTTGCCGTTGACCAGGTATTTAAAAAGTCACGCAGCCGACAGGAACGTCATGACTGGACCGTGCACAATCTGGAGCTTGTGCATATGGATCACGCCATGGACCGACGCCCCGACGAGATCTCCGGCGGTATGAAACAGCGTGTCGGCATCGCTCGCGCCCTGGCGATGGAGCCCAAGGTACTGCTGATGGATGAGCCCTTCGGCGCCCTCGACTCACTTACCCGCACACATATGCAGGATTCGCTGATGGAGATCCAGGCAGACCTTAACAATACCGTAATCATGATCACCCATGATGTGGACGAAGCGGTACTGCTATCGGATCGCATCGTGATGATGAGCAACGGCCCCTCCGCCAACATCGGCGAGATTCTGGATATCGAACTGGATCGACCCCGTCATCGACTCGCCCTGGCCGATGATCCCACCTACAACCACTATCGTGCCGAGGTACTGCGCTTCCTCCACGAACGACATGCCCAGCCGGATGTCCCGGTAACGAAAAATACCGATGAAGACGAATACGAAGGGGAGCAACCGGCTCTTAAGGTCGCAGCAGGCTAAGGATACAACAATGAACACACAGACACGCATTGACACTACCCAACTAGAGAAGACCGAACTGAGCCTCGGCTTCATCCCCCTGACCGACTGCGCACCACTAGTGATCGCCAAAGAGCTCGGTTACTTCGACAAATACGGCCTTAACGTAAAACTCTCCAAGGAGACCTCCTGGGCTAACATTCGCGACAAGGTGGCACTCGGTATACTTGATGGTGCACAAATGCTCGCCAGCATGCCGCTTGCAATGAGTCTCGGTATCGGCCCGATGAGCAAACCCATGGTCACCGCCTTCTCCATGGATCTGAATGGCAATGCCATCACCGTCTCAACTGCACTCTTTGCACGCATGCAGGAACTGGCACCGGAGGCGATGAAACAGCGCCCCCTCAGTGCCAAGGCACTCAAGGTCGTGATCGACAACAACCGAAAGGCCGGTGGCGAACCGCTTACCTTCGCCATGGTGTTCCCCTACTCCACCCACAACTACGAACTGCGCTACTGGATGGCCGCCGCCGGCATCGATCCGGATCGCGACGTGCGGCTTGTCGTGGTACCGCCGCCGCAGATGGTTGGTGCACTGGAGAAGGGGAGTATCGATGGTTACTGCGTCGGTGAACCGTGGAATGCCCAAGCGGTGCAGGCGGGACTCGGCCAGACCCTGATCACCAAATACGAAATCTGGAACAACTCACCGGAAAAGGTATTCGGCGTCACGCAGGAGTGGGCCGAGCAGTACCCCAATACCCACCAAGCGCTATTGATGGCGCTTATCGAGGCAAGTCGCTGGCTGGATGAACCGCGCAATCGCACCGAGGCAGCATCCCTGATCGCCCGCCCGATCTACGTCAATGCCCCTGAGCATGTGGTACGCATGTCGATGACCGGCACCTTTCAATATGCCGACAGCGAAATGCCGCGCGCCATGCCCGACTTCAATGTCTTCTATCGCTATGCCGCCAATTTCCCCTGGCGTTCCCACGCGATGTGGTTCCTCAGTCAGATGGTGCGTTGGGGGCAGATTGAGCAGGCCTTCGATCTTCGTGCCGTCGCCGAAGAGGTCTATCGCCCAGAGGTCTATCGCAAAGCGGCAGCAGCACTGCGACTCACCTGCCCGAGTGTCGACTACAAACTCGAGGGCGGCCATGCCGCTACCTGGAAACTGCATGAGGGGGGCGAGTCGTTGCTGATGGGACCGGACCGATTTCTTGATGATCGCAAATTCGATCCGACCCATCCACTTGAATATCTTAGTGATTTCAAAATACACCACATGACCATCGCACTGGACGAACTGGCCGCACGTAACCCGGAAAGGGGAAGTGACGATCAGGTCCGTCCCACCGCATAGGAGTGATGACGATGAAACAGAAACTAGTAGTCATCGGTAATGGCATGGCCGGCATGCGCGCCATCGAAGAGTTGCTCAAGCTGGAGTCGGAAAAATATGCCATTACTGTGTACGGCGACGAGCCTCACCCCAATTACAACCGCATCATGCTTTCACCCGTGCTGGCGGGAGAGAAACAGTTCGATGAGATCATTCTTAACGAAACCACATGGTATGAGGAGAATGACATTACGCTGAAGAGCGGCTCAGCGGTCACAAGGATCGATCGCGTAGCACGCAAGGTGATCGCTGCCGATGGTAGTGAGGACGATTACGATCGCCTACTCATTGCCACCGGTTCACTTCCCTTTATCCTGCCTGTCCCCGGTCATGACCTTGAAGGTGTCATCGGCTTTCGCACCATCGCCGATGTCGACACCATGCTTAGCGCGGCAAAGGACTACAAAAACGCCGTGGTTATCGGCGGTGGTCTACTGGGCCTG
>JBEPXU010000089.1:0-8118 GCA_041641735.1 Ectothiorhodospiraceae bacterium | reverse complement strand
AGCATGATGAGATCATCGAAATCGACCGCATTGAAGGCCTTGAGGTGGCGGTTGTAGCTGGCATAGAGCAGGGCGGCATTGTGGTCCATTGGGTCCTCGGCCCCGGCCAGCGCCTGTTCAGGGCTGATAAAGGCGTTCTTCCAGCTCGAGATGCGGTTCTGGACCTCTTTTTCGAGTTCGTTATCGCCGGCCTCCTTACGCAGCAGTTCGCGAATCAGTCCCGCGCTATCGGCCGCATCGAAGATCGAAAAGCCGCTCTTGTAGCCAAGGGTCTTGAGTTCCCGGCGAATGATATCGAGCCCAAGGGTGTGAAAGGTGGAGACACGCAAGCCCCGTGACTCTTTGCCGACAAGCAACTGGCTGACCCTTTCCTTCATCTCACGAGCCGCCTTGTTGGTGAAGGTCACCGCGGCGATGTGTGCCGGAGAGATACCGCAGCTTTGTATCAGGTAGGCGATCTTCTGGGTGATCACGCGCGTCTTGCCGCTACCGGCACCGGCCAGTACCAGCAGGGGACCGTCGATATAACGGACGGCTTCTTTTTGACTGGGGTTGAGATCGGACACGCTGATTACCTGAAAAACGGAGATGCTCATTGTAACAGCTCAGGGAGCGGAGCTTGTACTAAAACAGCAAATATTGCATGGTAGTGAATCAGTTCACATTGCACAGGTGCATGGTGAAAGACGATCTGAACAAGGCTGAGCAGGAGTGGGCCAACCGCAGTCTGTTCGGAGCGAAACCTCATAAGCGGAGGTGGCGCTGGGTGCTTCTTTTGTTGATTGTCGCGTCCCTCGTCTTCTTCTACGACGAGACACTCCTGCACGGCCTGCACACCCTTTCTCTCAATTCGTCCTTGTCATAGCTGATGCATGGCAGGGATATGCTGCACATATCGTGTGGCTTTTCCTCGTTTCGGCACAGATAGTGCTACACTCAATTACAGTACAGCTTTTGGTGTGCATGATGCATATCAGATCAAAGCTCGAAAACAACTATGAACAATAATGATTTTTCAACCATACAGGGGCGTCCACTAATATTTGGAGAGGTATTGTTCGACACCTTTCCAGACGGTCGCGAAGTTCTCGGTGGTGCACCGTTCAATGTGGCGCGCCATCTTCAGGGATTTGGCTATAACCCGCTGTTTATCAGTCGAATTGGTGACGATGAACGCGGCCAGAAGGTAAAGGTCGCGATGCAGGAGTGGGGCATGGACATGGCCGGCCTGCAGGTGGACCCCAACAAACCGACCGGCATCGTGAAGATCGCGATGCAGGGAAAGTCCCATACCTTCGATATTCTTCCCGAACAGGCCTACGACTATATCGATGCCGAACAGGTATTAGCGCTTTTGCACGATAATAAACCGGCTTTGCTCTACTTTGGATCACTGATTGAACGTTCTGCCGTATCGCGGCAAACGCTAAATCGACTTCGCGATCTCTCCCTGCCGCTTTTTGTCGACATTAACCTGCGTGCCCCCTGGTGGGACAAGGAGCGTGTGGCAGATCTTTTGCAGGGAGTTGAGTGGGTCAAACTCAATGACGAGGAGCTGGAGCAGCTCGGTTACGAGGCGCAGATAGAGAAAGCGGCAACACGAATGCGCGAACAGTATAACTTTGAGCTGTTGATCGTAACCTGCGGCGACAAGGGTGCAATGTTTGTGGATAACAAAGGAGTTGAACGAGGAGCGCCGGTAACAGTCGAAAACCTCGTGGATACCGTGGGGGCAGGCGATGCCTTCAGCGCGGTATCGATCCTCGGGCTTTTGCGGGGCTGGAGCCGTAACAAAACGCTTAAACGTGCACTCGGTTTTGCTGCACATATGTGTGAGGTTCGTGGTGCGGTGTTACCGGATAAGTCCTACTACCAGCGGTGCCTTGCTGACTGGTAATGACACTGGCGGGAAAGCAGAAGTTTCGTCTTAACAAAGCATAGGCTGTGGTGATGCAGCCTGATATGCGGAAGAGGTATCTCAGGGAGTCGTAATGGAAAAACGTGGGCTTTATGTTGTCATGGTCAGTGTTCACGGCTTGATACGGGGACACAATATGGAGCTTGGCCGTGATGCCGACACCGGGGGGCAGATCAAGTATGTCGTGGAACTGGCGAGGGCGCTGGCCGAACACCCGGATGTTGAACGGGTCGATCTGCTGACAAGGCAGGTTATCGACCCGAAGGTGGATCGTGATTATGCCGAACCGGAGGAGAAGATAGGTGAGGGTGCCTACATTATTCGTCTCCCTGCCGGTCCACGGCGTTATTTTCGCAAGGAAGTGCTGTGGCCCTACCTCGAGGCCTTTACCGATGAGGCGCTGCAGCACCTGCGCAAGGTCGGGCAGGTACCGGACTTCGTGCACAGTCATTATGCCGATGCAGGATATGTCGGCGCGAGGCTTTCACAGTTGCTAGGTGTACCACTTATCCATACCGGCCACTCGCTCGGGGTAGACAAGCGTCGGCGCCTGGAGGATAAAGGCGTTCTGCCGCAAAACATCGAGCGTAACTACAACATGAGTACGCGTGTCGAGGCCGAAGAGATTACACTGGGCAATGCAGCACTGGTGATCGCCAGCACGACACAGGAGATCGAGCAGCAGTACAAGTCCTATGATAACTATCACCCCAAGCGAATGCGGGTGATCCCACCCGGGGTGGATATCTCCCGTTTCCAGCCGCCCACACCACGACAAAAAAAGCCCCCCATTGCACAAACTCTGGAACGTTTTCTCGTCGAACCAAAAAAACCGATGATCCTTGCCCTGTCGCGTGCCGATGAGCGCAAGAATATTGCCACGTTGGTGCGTGCCTATGCGGAAAATCCTGATCTGCGCGAGACGGCAAACCTGGTTTTAATCGCCGGTAACCGGGATGACATACGGAAAATGGATAAAGGTACGCGTGAAGTCCTTTCAGAGTTGTTGATGATGATCGACCGCTATGATCTCTACGGTAAGGTCGCCTACCCCAAGCACCATGAACCTAACGATGTGCCCGATCTTTATCGCCTTGCAGCGACGACACGCGGCGTTTTTGTCAATCCTGCCCTAACGGAACCGTTCGGTCTTACCCTTATCGAAGCGGCTGCCAGCGGCCTGCCGCTGGTGGCGACCGAGGATGGGGGCCCCTGTGACATCATGCAGCACTGCAAGAGCGGTTATCTTATCGACCCGCTGGATGCCGATGCGATGGGTGAGAAGATCTATGAGGTGTTGAGCAACAAGAGCCGCTGGCAGCGTTTCTCCAGGGCAGGGATAAAGTGTGCGCGAAACACCTATACCTGGAGCGGTCACGTTGAGACCTATCTAACCGAAGTCAAACGGGTATTGGGCAAAGTGGGCAAGGAGAAAAAGCGGTTCTCACTCTCCAGAAACCGCCTGCCTACGGTTGACCGGGTAATGATCTGCGATATCGACGACACTCTCCTTGGTGATCCCAAGGGACTGAAGCAACTACTCTCACGCCTTAAGGACGCTGGCGATCGGGTTGCCTTTGGTGTGGCGACGGGAAGAAGGCTTGATAGCGCCCTGCACACTCTCAAGGAGTGGGGCATACCAATGCCGGATCTGCTGATTACCTCTGTGGGTACGGAGATCCACTATGGCAACGGCCTGGTGGAGGACCAGGGTTGGGCGCGGCACATTAACTATCAGTGGAAACCGGAGGCACTGAAAAAGTCACTGATTGGTGCCGAAGGACTCAAGTTGCAACCCAAGGTCGATCAGCGCCGCTTCAAGCTTAGCTATTTTGTAGACCCCGATAAGATGCAGAGCGTCAATTCGATCCGCACCTGTTTGCGTAAACGTGACCTTCACTGCAAACTCATCTATTCCCATCAGGCCTACCTGGATCTGTTGCCGGTACGTGCCTCCAAGGGGCTGGCAATACGTTATCTGATGGTGAAATGGGGGCTCTCGCCCGACAGGCTGTTGGTCGCCGGTGACTCGGGTAATGATATTGAAATGTTGCGTGGCGAGACACTTGGTGTTGTCGTGGGCAATTACAGTCCGGAGGTCGAGGCGCTGAAGGATGAGCCACGGATCTATTTTGCCGAGGGAGAGTATGCCACCGGTGTGCTTGAAGGCGCTGACCATTATGACTTCTTCGGCAAGATGACAACCTGTGATGTCGAAGAGGAAGAGGCATGACAGAAACGCTGCAGGAGCTGCTTCAGGAGGAGAAGCAGGGGCTCTACCTGCTGCTACGTTTCCTCTTCGGACTGAATAAAACGCTGCTGCTTCGTTCCGAACTCTGGGATGCCTACGAGGAGTTCTGTCACAGTGAGGAGGGGACGCAATACTGCACTCCCAAATTGCAGATGCTGATCGCCACCGCGCAGGAGGCGGTGATCGAATCCTCCTGGATCTACTTTGCCCTGCGTACCCGTATCGGTCGCTGGGAGTATCTGCGTGTGCATCATGAAAAGATGCAGTATGAAACGATTCCGGTCGAGCAGTTTCTGTTATTCAAGGAACGCCAGGTCACAGAGTACCATGCCGATGACTGGGTACTGGAGCTGGACCTGACTCCCTTTAATCGTGAATTTCCCCGTCTGCACGAAGCGCGTTCCATAGGCCGTGGTGTGGAGTTTCTCAACCGACGCCTTTCCAGCCAACTGTTCCAGATGCGTGGCCAGGGGGCGGAACACCTGCTCGACTTTCTTCGTGTGCATCAGTGTCAGGGGCAACAGTTAATGCTCAACCAGCATATTGGTGATGTGACCGATCTGCAGCATGCCCTGCGTCGGGCTGAGGACTACCTGGCGGAGTCAGACCCGGACGCAAACTGGGAGGTGGTGGGCGAGACCATGCAGCGACTCGGTTTCGAGGCTGGCTGGGGGCGCGATGCCGAACGCATGCGTGAAACCCTCCTGATGCTCTCCGATGTGCTCGAAGCACCGGATCCCGAAACGTTGGAAGAGTTTCTCAGTCGCATACCGATGATCTACCGCATCGTGATTCTTTCTCCACATGGTTACTTCGGGCAGGACAAGGTGCTGGGTCTTCCCGATACCGGGGGCCAGGTTGTTTACATTCTCGATCAGGTCCATGCGCTGGAGCGTGAAATGCAAAAGCGTATCGAGGAGCAGGGACTGGATCTGGAGCCGGAGATCGTCGTCGTCACGCGACTGATCCCGGAGGCGGGCAACACCACCTGTAACGAACCGCTGGAGCCTATCGTCGGGACACGTAATGCCCGTATTCTGCGGGTACCGTTTCGTACCGAGAGCGGCGAGGTGATCCCGCACTGGATCTCGCGCTTCAAGGTCTGGCCATACCTTGAACGTTTTGCCAGTGAGGTGGCCCAGGCGGTGCAAGCCGAGATGGGGGGAAGGCCGGATCTTGTCATTGGCAATTACTCGGACGGTAATCTCGTTGCCACGCTGTTGTCCCAGCAACTGGGTGTCACCCAATGCAACATTGCCCATGCCCTGGAGAAGACCAAGTACCTCTACTCCGATCTCTACTGGCAGGACAACGAAGAACAGTACCACTTCGCCAGCCAGTTTACGGCTGACCTTATCGCGATGAACTCGGCAGACTTTATCATTACCAGTACCTATCAGGAGATCGCCGGTACACGGGAGAGTGCCGGCCAGTACGAAAGTTACGGCAGTTTTTCCATGCCCGGACTCTATCGAGTCGTTAACGGTATCAATGTCTTCGATCCGAAATTCAATATTGTTTCTCCCGGTGCCGATGCCGATATCTATTTCCCATTTAGCGAAGAAGAACGGCGTCTTGACGGTTTACATGATGAGTTGGAGTCGCTTGTTTTTGGCGAGCCGCGTGAGGATGCACGGGGGCAGTTGGTGGAGCAAGGCAAGGCGCTCATTTTTACCATGGCTCGGCTTGACCGGATTAAAAATATTACCGGACTGGTGGAGTGGTTTGCGCGGGACGAGGCGTTACGTAAAAAGGCGAACCTGGTTGTGGTGGCCGGATATGTGGATGCCGAACTGTCCCAGGACCATGAAGAGCAGATGCAGATAGCAAGAATGCACGAGCTGTTCGATGAATATGATCTGGATGGAGAGGTACGCTGGCTTGGGGTGCAGCTGGATAAACCGCTTGCCGGTGAACTGTACCGTTTTATTGCTGACCGGCACGGTGTCTTCGTTCAGCCTGCACTGTTCGAGGCCTTTGGTCTTACCGTGGTCGAGGCAATGACCTGTGGGTTACCCACCTTTGCGACCCGTTATGGCGGGCCGCTTGAGATCATCGAACACGGTGTCTCCGGTTTCCATATCGACCCCAACCATGGGGGAGAGGTCAGTCATTGCCTGCTGGAATTTATCGAGCGCTGTGAACAGGAGTCGGACTACTGGGAGCGTATCTCTCACGGCGCCATAGCACGGATTAAGGCACGTTATACCTGGGAGCGATATGCCAGTCGCATGATGACACTCTCACGCGTCTATGGCTTCTGGAAATACGTGACCAACCTCGAGCGCGATGAAACCCGCCGTTATCTGCAGATGTTTTACGGTTTGCAGTTCCGGCCGTGGGCAAGAGCAATTCAAGAGGCGTGAGATAAAGAAAACTTCAGGGCAAATGCACAATGCCTGTTATGAACAGGGTCTAATCTCGAATTGGGTTAAAAATTAAAATACGGTATAAACTCCACATCAGGTTTTGTTGCCGGAATAATCAGGGATATGTCATGAAAGGAATGCTAATAGCACTGTCCTTAACTGTTTACTCGTCACTCTCTTTTGCCATGGGTGACTCAGAGTTCGAGGAGGTTATTCAACAAATTAGAAGTGGGGAGTATGCGAAAGTAAAATCCTATCTTGAAAATCACCAGGAACAATACCGTAATGATCCGGATTACTATGTGATCCTGCTCAACTACACGCGTGTAGCGGCTGACCAGTCCCATCAGGTGATTGCCAGAGGAGAGGCAAGGGACGGTGACCTGGAGATTCGTGATAGCAAAACCGGCAAGCCTGTGGGATTTATGGGTAGAAGGGGCGGTTATGACTCAAGCATGATCCGTGATGCCATTGAGCAAACAGAAGAGGCGTTGCCTAACTTTAAGAGTCGTTTAGATGTGCATATTGGTATGGCCTACCTGGCTGAGGAGATAAAGGACTGGAAGATGCTTTCCAGACTACTCATGACGACGTTGGATATGTCAGAGGAAATCGACAACAAATGGACGTGGGGGTCGCTAAATCATATGAAGGGTGCGCCGAAAGAGTTTATGCTGAATAATATTGAAACAAGGGTGCGTGCCATGTTCTATGAGGACTCGGATAAAGCCGACCAGGCACTGGTCAGAGTATCGAAAAAGCTGATAAATACTTATCCAAAATCAATATATGGCTATGCTAACCTCGGGAGCTATTTCTTGATAAAGAAACAGTATGGCAAGGCCGAATCCTATTACAAGAAGGCGTTAGAAATCGACCCCAATGATGAGGTCGTTAAGGAAAACTATAAAAAGCTCGAACAAATGAGGGATGCTCAATAACGTATATATGCATGATTCATGCAGTATTCATTAGAATTGTTCTCCCAGTTCCAGTAAATACATTCGTGCTCTTCACTCTCTATCTACGATCCAGCTTACGATACGTTATTGCTTCACTCAGGTGAGGCATTTCGATTGTTTCGCTGTTGGCCATATCCGCAACGGTTCTGGCAATTTTCATAATCCGTTGGTGGGCACGTGCTGAGAGCCCAAGCTGTTCGGTGGCACGCTCCAGAAGTTTCGCTTCCGTCTCGCCCAAAGGGCAAAAGCGTTTGACCTCCCTGTTATCCATCTGTGCGTTGGCCTTGCCGCAGCGCGACAATTGCTGTTCGCGGCACTTCTCCACCCTTGCCCGCACGGTGGCACTGTCTTCCTCCTTCTCCCCATGCTGCCGGAGAGTGCCTTGCGGTAACGGTGGTACCTCAACATGCAGATCGATGCGGTCAAGCAAAGGACCTGAGAGGCGTGCCCGGTATCGGGCGACTTGCTCTTCTGTGCAGCGGCAGCGTCCGGAGGGGTGGCCAAGGTAGCCACAGGGGCAGGGATTCATGGCGGCAACGAGCTGGAAGTCGGCGGGAAAGTGGGCTTGGCGGGCGGCGCGGGATATGGTGATATGACCCGATTCCAGCGGTTCACGCA
>JBEPXU010000088.1:0-8234 GCA_041641735.1 Ectothiorhodospiraceae bacterium | reverse complement strand
CGATCTTGAGGAGGAGGATGTCGTTAACAATATCGGCTCTCTGGCAGTCACCGAGCAGCACTTGACCTTAGGTGTGACGCGCAATGTCGGGAAGCGGGTTTCCACCTCGTTTTCCTATGCCAAGGCCTTCCACAACGAGGTGGAATCGGATACCACGCCAACCTCCATTGAGCTGGAACAGAATGTCATCAATTTCCAGATCAGCTACAAAAACTGAATAAGGAGAGTTCTCCATGACAGCAAACAGAATCGTTCACCTTGTTGCCGGACTGATGGTATTGATCAGCTTGGGCCTGTCCCAGTACCACAACCCGGCTTGGCTTTGGCTGACCGCATTTGTCGGCCTGAATCTGGCCCAGAGCGGCATCACCAACTTCTGTCCCTTGTACTTTGTGCTTAAGAAAAGCGGGGTACCCGACAGCAACGGCTGTTAGTCATGGGTTCTGCACAACAGGGTAGGGGGGTGCGGAGTTTTTCTCTCCGCACCCATTTTTACGCGGTATAAAACGTCATTACATCACTGTGTAGAGAGTGGCTTCCTAGTACTACCGGCAAACCAATTAAGCGCGATTTCCAGTGTCTCCGGGCTGGAGACCACATCGGCGACGGTATAGCGGTTAAGTGTATCGATAAAGGCCTGGCGCGCCTCATTCAACATACACTTTAGGCGGCACTCATGATGCAAAGGGCAGAGAGGCTTGTTGCAGTCGATGAGCTCCAGCGTATTTTCCATATCGCGGACCACCTCACCCAGGCGTATCGTCGACGCTGCCCGCCCCTGACGCAGGCCACCCCCTTTTCCCCGAACGGTATGGACATAGCCTAGCTTGCCCAACCGTTGCACGATTTTAATCAAGTGGTTGCGGGGGATGGCAAAATGTTGCTCGATATCCGCCATGGTAACCAGTTCCTGCTCCGGTTGCAGAGCCAGGAAGATCAGTACACGCATGGCGTAATCGGTATGTCGCGTCAGTTGCATTATTCACCTGCATAGTCGTCCCCGGCACTTAACCGAAGGGATCGGCATGAATCGCATTGCTGCCGGCCCCAGCCAGGAAACACTGTTTTCGCAGCGTATTTACGATATCGGGGGCTCCGCTCAGGTAGACACGCCACCCCTCCAGATTCGGCAGATGTTTTGAAAGCAACCGGTCGATCGGCCCGACTTCGATCTCGGGTCCCACCGCGCCATCACTTTCAACCAAGCTGGGATAATAGTGGAGATTACCATACTCCTCACTCAACGCTCTCAACTCATCGTAATAGTAGAGGTAGTCTAGGCTCCGTGCACCGTGGAACAGGTGGATCGATCCATGGTGCCCTTGCTGCAGTGCATCGCTAAGGACGCCGTACAGCGGCGCCAATCCGGTTCCGGTACCCACCAGCAACAGGGGTCTCTCCGACTCACCGCCTAAATAACAGCACTCACCCATGGGACCTTCAATACTTAGCTGGTCACCCACAGCCATCGTGTCGTGAATCCAGGGACTCAGGGCTCCCCCTTCAGTCCGTGCAATATGCAGTTCCAGCCGGTTCTTGCTCCCTGTCCGGCTGGCCAGTGAATAATTGCGCCCGATCCCGCTGTCGTGCCGAAGCGTCACATACTGTCCGGCACGGTAGTCGAGTGCGGACTCGCTCTCCAGCCACACCCCCATAACGCGCGGTGCCAGCAGCTGCTTTTCGACCACGCGCGCTGTGTACTGGGGTACGGCAGCAGCATCGAGTTCGACAGACAATTCGCCTGTAGGACGGCAACGGCAGGCGAGGAACCAGCCCTGTTCCTTTTGCGACTGTTTCAATCCCTGCTGGGCCTCAGCGGGGACATCTCCCGCCGAGGCTCGCACCAGACAAGAGTGGCAAACGCCGGCCCGGCAACCGAAAGACACATCCAGCCCGGCCTCCAGCAAGGTGTCCAACACCGTAGCGCCAGAGGGGAGCGGATAGCATTGTTCGTTAACAATGATGCTGGACATGGCAGAAACCCTAGCGGTTCAGTACGTCGTCACGCACACTGTTGGCAATAGCGGCAACCTCTGCAATGTCGCTGTCGTCCGCACCCAACTCCTTCAACGTTCCTCCCAGATGCTCGACAATGGCATCCACATGGCTATCGTCCAGCCCCCGAGCCACAAGGTGTTTGTGCCCTTCGCGCATATCCATTCCGGTATAGCTATTGGGCCCGCCGAAGACCATTGTCAGAAAGGCCTTCTGCTTGGCGGCCTGATGCTCCATGTCCACATCATCAAAGAAGCCGCTCACACGCTCGTCGGTTAATACCTTGCGGTAAAAGATATCCACGGCCTGATCGACAGCGGCCCCGCCGCCCAAACGTTCGTAAAGAGTACTCATTAGGTTATGCCCTCATATTGTTGATGGTATTAGTCTGAAATAAGAGCCGCGCAGTCTATTGAAGTTGCATTACAAATGCAACTATTGACGACCAGCTGTTCTTCGCCTATGTTTAAAAGCAATCAATTACTTACAAATGATATGAGCAAACCACACGAACAACGCAGACAGGAGATCATCGAGGCCACCATGGAGCTATCGGTGGAGAAGGGGCTGAAGAAACTAACCACGCAGGCTATCGCCGATCGAGTCGGCATTGCCCAACCGACCATTTTCCGCCACTTCAAAAGCCGCGATGAGATCTTTACCGCAGTCATCACCTGGGTGGGGGAGAGCCTGTTCAAGGTCATTGGAGGCATATTTAGCGGTCCCGGACCGGCCGATGATCGTCTACACCAGCTTATTCTCAAGCAACTGGCCTTTATGAATAAGCGCCGGGCGATTCCGCGTGTACTCTTCTCCGACCGCCTCCATCTTGAATCACCTCAACTCAAGGCGGTGGTACAGAGCATGATGGATGGCTATGTACAGAACCTCACCCGACTGCTGGAGCAGGGCGTGGAAGAGGGGACATTTCGCCATGATCTGGAACCACAGCAGGCAGCGCGTTACATCGTCGCGACCATTCAGGGCCTGGTTATGCGCTGGTCGGTCTATGAATTTAATTTCTCTCTGGAAAAAGAGGCCGAACCGCTTTGGCAATTCCTCTGGCCATCGATCAAGCCCTGAGGAACAGGGCATTTTTTTACGAACAAATGTAAGCAATCAATTGCTTTTAAATAAAAGTGGGGAAAGACATGGAGTCAAGAAACGTCATCGCGGTTGTCTGGCTAGTCCTGCCGCGACTGACAGCGGTCATGCAGACACGACAAAATTTCCACGGAATACGGAGTGAGCGATGAAAATCATTTCTATCCAACGTCGTACTCTCGCTCTTTTGCTGGTAGTTGTGCCGCTGTTTATTCTGTTTGTCTATGTCGCACTGCGTTCCGGGCCGCTGGCCCCGGTAGCTGTTACCGTCTCCACTGTGGAGGCGCGCACTATCAACCCCTCCCTGTTTGGCATCGGTACTGTGCAGGCTCGTTTCACGTACAAAATAGGCCCAACAATTCCCGGTAGAGTCAAACGATTAAGCGTGCATGTCGGTGACCGGGTAGAGGCAGAACAATTGCTCGGTGAAATGGATCCCGTTGATCTGGACGAACGGATTCGCGCCCAGGAGGCTGCACTTAAACGCGCGCAGGCAAACCTGCATGAAGCAGAGGCCCGTCAGGTTCATGCGCAGAGTCAGGCGGAACGTTATGAACAACTGTGGGCCGTCCATACAACCAGTGAAGAGGTTGTCGCTGGCAAGAGACAGGAGCTGAATATTGCCAATGCCGTGCTTGCTGCCGCCAGTGAGGAACTCAAGCGCGTGCGTGCCGATAGTGAGGCTGTGGTCGCACAACGGAACAATATGCGCCTGGTAGCTCCAGTCGATGGTCTGGTGGTGGCTCGCGATGCAGACCCTGGCAGCACGGTCGTTGCCGGTCAAACGGTGGTGGAATTGATCGATCCTAAAAGCCTGTGGGTCGATGTACGGTTCGATCAGAGCAGCGCTGCCGGGCTGGCCAAGGGCTTACCAGCTATGATCATATTGCGATCACGCAACGGGGTGAGCCTGAATGGCCGGGTGATACGAATTGAGCCGCTTGCCGATGCGGTGACCGAAGAGATTCTCGCCAAGGTTATATTCGAGGGTCTTCCTGATCCACTTCCGCCGATTGGTGAACTGGCGGAAGTCACTGTTACGTTGCCCGAGCTGCCGGCCGCACCGACAGTACCTAACGCCGCCATCCGCAGTATCGATGGCCGACTTGGCGTATGGAAAGTACTGAGCGGGGAGTTGCATTTTGTGACCATCAAAGTTGGTGCACGTAGCCTTGATGGTCATGTGCAGATCCGCGAAGGGGTAAATACCGGTGATAGGGTAATTGTTTATAGTGAGAAAGCATTGAGCAGGAATAGTCGCCTGAACATTGTTGATCGGCTCCCCGGAGCGAAGAGATGATAAGCCTTGCCGGCCGCGACATCCTGCACACATGGGGCAAGTTTGTCTTTACCGGCATCGGCTTGGGATTGCTGATCGGCGTCACCCTGACCATGGCCGGTGTTTATCGCGGCATGGTAGATGATGGCAAGGCGCTGCTTAACAACAGCGGTGCAGACCTTTGGGTGGTGCAAAAGGGCACACTGGGTCCCTATGCGGAGTCATCCAGCATTAACGATGATATCTACAGGAGCATTCTCACACTGCCCGGTGTGGCGCAGGCTGCGAACGTAACCTATCTCACCATGCAGATACGCTATGGCGGACGGGATATACGAGCCATGATCGTCGGAATTGCGGCGGGTAATCCCGGCAAACCCGGATGGCCGCCGTATCTCGTTGCCGGTCGGCAGATAACACGCAGCCACTACGAAGCGGTGGCAGACATCGCCACCGGCTTTCGCATCGGTGAGCGAATCCAGGTGCGCCACAAGCACTACACAGTGGTTGGGCTCACACGTCGTATGGTCTCTTCCAGCGGCGATCCGATGGTGTTCATTCCGCTAAAGGATGCTCAGGAAGCACAGTTCCTCAAAGACAATGACGCGGTCCTGCAACAACGACGCCGTACGGCCGAGAATCCGGCCTTTAACCGCCCAGGTGTAGCAGGACTACTTGATGCTGTGATCGCCTCACAAAGCACCAACCCTTACGTCAATGCTGTATTGGTCAGAGTCAAACCCGGCTACAGGGCGGACGAGATAGCGCAGTCCATCCATCGTTGGCAGCGTTTGACTGCCTACACTCGCTCGCAAATGGAAGAAATCCTGATCGGGAAACTGATCGCTACAGCGTCCAAACAAATCGGGATGTTCCTGGCCATTCTCGCCATCGTTAGTGCCGCTATCGTGGCATTTATTATTTACACACTGACGATGGACAAAATCCGCGAAATCGCTGTTCTGAAACTTATCGGCACGCGCAACCGAACCATCGCAGCGATGATCATGCAGCAGGCGATAACCCTGGGTGTAATCGGCTTCGTGGTCGGAAAGATTACCGCAACATTCGCCGCACCGCTTTTTCCGAAGTACGTACTGCTTATGCCGTTTGACACCGTGGCGGGGTTCGTTGCGGTACTGATGATCTGCGTACTTGCCAGCCTCATCGCTATTCGCATGGCACTCAAGGTTGACCCGGCTGAGGCGATCGGTGGATGAAACCCCATACAGAATTCACTCGTGGTGGTAAGAAAGTACGCTCACCGTCAGGTGGAAGAGGCGCCAGGTACCGCGCCATTGCACCGAATGCAGAGGGGCTCTATGGCTAGTCAGTCTGACAGGACCGGCATTCATATCGAAGGCCTTAGGAAACGCTATGGTGATGGCGATACCGCTGTTGATGCCCTTAAGGACGTCAATATGCAGGTTATGCCCGGAGAGGTGATCGGTCTTATCGGTCCCTCAGGTTCCGGCAAGACCACACTGCTAAAGTGCCTGGGTGCGGTTATAGAACCCACAGCGGGTCGTATGGTTTTGGGAGAGGAGACAATCTACAACGACGGCTGGAAGATTCCGGACTTACGAGCCCTGCGACGTGACCGAATCGGTTTTGTGTTCCAGGCGCCGTATCTGATTCCGTTTCTTGATGTAACCGACAATATCGCTCTTCTACCCATGCTGGCCGGCGTGCCGAATTCCGAGGCGCGCAGACGGGCAATAGAGTTACTTAATGCATTGGATGTAGGACACCGTGCTAACGCTATGCCTTCGCAACTCTCTGGCGGTGAGCAGCAACGTGTCGCCATCGCACGCGGTCTGGTTAATCGCCCACCGGTTATCCTCGCCGACGAACCGACTGCGCCACTGGATAGCGAACGGGCGCTCACGGTGATAAGGCTCCTGAACGATATGGCAAAGCGTTTCGAGACAGCAATCATTGTCGTCACGCATGACGAGAAAATTATTCCGACCTTCAAGCGCATCTATCAGATACGCGATGGTGTGACTCATGAGGAGGTGGGTGAGGGTAAGGGATTTGACTAAGAATGGTTTTCCGCGACAGGAGCCTACCGATTCGAGGAGTAGCAATGACAATTCAAACAAGGCGTAGCATCTTGGATATGGCGATTCCGTTAATTGCCATTGGTTTCGGCATACTTACCATCAAAGCGGGTGGTACGGTTCTCTTTGGCGACAATACGGCACGACTTGCTGCAGGGGACTATGTGCCATTCGTGCTCTGGTTCAACTTTCTGGCGGGTTTTGCGTATGTTATTACAGGCGTGGGGCTCTGGATGCAGGCGCCCTGGTCACCATGGCTCAGCATCGCGATTACGCTATCGACCCTGCTGGTATTCATCGCTTTCGGAGTGCATGTATTGTCGGGCGGGAGTTTCGAACAACGCACAGTGTTTGCCATGAGTCTGCGTTCAGTCATATGGATAGCGATCACTGTCTTTGCCTGGTTTCGTAGGCCAAAATGGGGGAGACAATGTTAATCAATAGTCGTAATTCATCTCAACTATATGGCAAAGGATATGCAGGTTTTTTGTGAAACAGATGACGAGAATAAGACAAACATACCTACAGCAACGATCGCGATAGAACTATATGGCAAAGGAGAAGTGATGAGCATTGGTGCTCAAGACTTCGCCTCTGTCACAAATAGGTTTGGAGCACTAAAAAAGGCCTGTGAACGGAAAATATTACAGGACTAAGAAAAAGGGAGAGTAGGGAAGCGAAATCTTCAAATTATTGACACGCCCCATGATAATAACTTCTAGGACGTTGCCTTTTTCTTTCCGTGCTTAAGGAGTAACGCGGCCAACTCATCGATAGGCATGGGTTCACCGAACATATACCCTTGCACGCTATTACACTCGTTCTTCTTTACAAACTCATACTGTTGCTGATTTTCCACACCTTCAGCGACAACATGGAGATTTAGGCTTTTTGCCATGGAGATAATGGTTCGCGTAATAATCTCATCATCCACATCCGTGCCGATATCACGTATGAACGATTTATCGATTTTTAGCGTATTCAAGGGAAGCTGCTTTAGCCTTCCAAGCGAGGAGTAGGCTGTGCCAAAGTCATCGACCGCGATCTTGATATGCTTATCCTTGAGTTTATCAAAGGTATTATAAAGATCAGTGTTACCGGGCCCAAAAAGGCTTTCAGTGATTTCAAGCTCAAGCAGGTGATTGGGGAATTTCGTCTTATTCAAGACTGACAGAATCGCTTCATCGATATCGAGACGAATAAAGTGTGCCGGCGAGAAATTCACCGCAAGGGTGATATCAGGCTCCATGCCACCAAATGCCTGGAGGATATCCCTACAAGCCCGCTCCAGCACCCACTCATCAATTGCGGCGATGAGACCACAGTCTTCTGCTACAGGAATAAATTCATCGGGCGGAATCTCGCCCTCTTCAGGATCAATCCACCTCAAAAGTGCCTCGACGCCATTGACCTCGAGCGTCTGGGCCTCAAATCTGGGTTGATAATAAACAGTTAAGTGCTTCTGATGAATGGCTTCTCGTAGCTTATTTTCCAGGGCGAGTCGGCGTTTTGTACGCGCATTCATCTCAGGTGAGAAAAAGGTTACCTGATTGCGTCCACGCTCCTTGGAGCGGTACATCGCAGTATCGGCATTCTTGATCAACGTATCTGCATCGATGCCGTCGTCAGGATAGATACTGATTCCAATGCTGGTAGAGAGTGAAAGATCATGACCGGCCACATGCAGTGGCTTGGCGATGACATCGGACAGCTTCCTTGCAACCGCTAATGCCGTGTTGGTGTGGTCCATCTCGAACAATAAAATGGCAAACTCATCACCACCCAGTCGGGCC
>JBEPXU010000087.1:0-8413 GCA_041641735.1 Ectothiorhodospiraceae bacterium | reverse complement strand
GGATGACCTCAAGAGTTACGAAGAAGTCGATCGCACCATCGCTGAACAGTGCCGTAAGGCCTCGCAGACCCTGGGTATTGAGGCCAGCACCGTTTATCCGGTTTCTGCCCAGAAAGGCCTCCTGGCAAAGATTCGCCATGACCAGGAGCTTCTCAATCGCAGCAATATCATCATGCTGGAGTCCATTCTTGCCAACGAAATCCTGCCCTACCAGCAGGAGATCGTAAGGGAACATGTCAAAACCGACGTGGGGAATATGATCAAATCCTCCCGCGACCTCCTGGCATCCCGCTTCCAGTCCATCAAAGTGCAGCTCGAGGAGTTACACGGCCTCAGTGGCAAGAACAATGAAGTGATTGAGCACCTGATGAAAAAGACGCGTGAGGAGCAGGTCGCCTATCACAAGAACGTTGAGAGCTTTAACGCCAATAAAAAGCTCCTCTCCGAACAGAGCAAGAAACTCCTGAGCCTGCTCAGCCTGACCGAACTGGATAAGCTGGTCTCCCGAAGCCGCGAATCGATGACAGGCACCTGGACCACCCATGGTCTGAAAGGGGGTATGAAAACCTTCTTCGATGGCATCAGCAGCATGCTCAAGGAGGTCGATGCCTACTCTGAACAGCTCAACCGCCTGGTGACCACGGTCTATCACAAATTCCAGTCAGAACATGGTCTGCAGGGTATCGAGCCGGTGCTCTACAGCATCGACCAGTACGTCAAGGAGATGGACAAGCTCTATGAGGAGGCCGAGGCCTTCCGTAACAGCCCGGTCACCGTGATGACCGAACAACACTACGTGGTGAAAAAATTCTTCATCTCACTGGTCAGCCATGCCCGTAACGTCTTCTTCAAGGCACACCGCGATGCCGAGAGCTGGAGCAAGGCGGTCATGTCTCCTTTGGTCAAACAGATCAAGGAGCACAAGGAGCAGATGGACAAACGCCTTGATAACCTGCGCAAGATCAATGAGTCCCGTGACACCCTGGAGTCGCGCATGAACGAACTGAAAAAGAGCGCTGCGGTATTGAAGAAACAGTATGAAGAGATCAACGGCATCCTTAAGGTCATCAACCGTCCTCTGGACGCCGGCAGCAACGCCGCCAAACCAGCTGCCAAAGCCAGTTAGGCATGACCGGGCTTGCACCGGTCACAGGCGCTGATTAGACTTGCTGCACCGTCGTATTCGTCTGAGAACAAAGTAGCGTAAATGCCCGATTCTATCCCGGCCGACTCAGTCGGCCTGGTCACCACCCAAACCGCTCACTTCGACACCCCGCTAACCCTGGATTGCGGTCGAGAGTTGTCGCAGTACGATCTCGTCTATGAGACCTATGGTGAGCTCAACGCCCAGCACAATAATGCCATCCTGATCTGTCACGCGCTTTCGGGCGATCAGCACGCCGCCGGTTACCTCAGTATGGAGGATCGCAAACCTGGCTGGTGGGATGCGGCCATCGGCCCTGGCAAACCGATCGATACCAATCGCTTCTACGTGGTCTGCCTGAACAATCTGGGCGGCTGCAAGGGCTCAAGCGGCCCCAACACCATTCACCCTGAAACCGGTAAACCCTGGGGGCCCGACTTCCCGATTGTCACCGTACATGACTGGGTCAACAGCCAGGCCCGCCTTGCCGACCTGCTCGGCATCGAGCAATGGGCGGCGGTTATCGGCGGCTCACTCGGCGGCATGCAGGTGCTGCAGTGGGCCATCGATTATCCGGAACGGCTACGCCATGCGGTGGTCATCGCCGCCGCCCCCAACCTGACCGCACAAAATATTGCCTTTAACGAGGTCGTACGCCAGGCGCTACGTTCAGACCCCGACTTCCATGACGGGCGCTACTATGAACATGGCGTCGTCCCGGCACAGGGACTTAAGATTGCCCGAATGCTGGGGCATATCACCTACCTCTCGGACGATGCCATGCGCAAGAAATTCGGCCGGGAGCTGCGCGAGGGTAAGATCAGCTTCGGTTTCGATGTTGAGTTCCAGGTGGAGAGCTACCTGCGCTACCAGGGTGAGAGTTTTGTCGATCGCTTCGATGCCAACACCTACCTGTTGATGACAAAGGCGCTGGACTACTATGACCCCGCCGCGGAACACGATGGCGATCTCTCCGCGGCACTGGAGAAGGTCAAGGCAAAATTCCTGGTTGTCTCCTTCACCAGCGACTGGCGCTTCTCGCCGGAACGCTCGCGGGAGATCGTCAAGGCCCTGCTCGACGGCGACAAAACCGTCAGCTACACCGAGGTCGAGGCACACCATGGTCATGACGCCTTCCTCATACCTATTCCGCACTATTTTGATGTCTTCCGCTCCTACATGGAACGCGTCGCAACGGAGTGTGAAGCATGAGCGCGCTTCGTCCCGATCTGGAAATTATCAGCAAATGGATAAAACCGGGAAGCCGCGTCCTGGATCTCGGTTGCGGTGATGGCACCTTGCTTGAGTACCTCAAACGCGAACGCGACGTAGACGGTTATGGTCTGGAGATCGATCCGGAAAATGTGGTCGCCTGCATCCAACGCGGTGTCAGCGTCATTCAAAGCGACCTCGATGCCGGCCTGAGTGACTATTTCGATGATAATTCATTCGATTATGTAGTCATGACCCAGACTCTCCAGGCAATGCACTACCCCTCGCGGCTACTCAATGAGATGTTACGCGTTGGGCGTGAAGGTATTGTCACCTTCCCCAACTTTGGCCACTGGCAAACCCGACTTCAAATCGCTCTGGGGGGACACATGCCGGTCTCGCGTGCTTTGCCCAATGAATGGTATAACACGCCCAATATCCACCTCTGTACGCTCAGGGATTTCGAGGAGCTGTGCCGACGCCTGGATATTGCGATCCTGCAGCGGAATGTGGTCGACACCGCCCACCGCAGCAACATCGGCATGAAACTGCTTCCCAACCTGCTCGGCGAGATCGCCCTCTATCGATTCCAGCGGCAGTGACGCGTGTCTTCCTTCTTTGGTCTATAGTTGAGCTATAGAGTCAAATAAAAAAAGGAGGCCTTTCCATGCCTACTCGTATTCTCTTGTTACCGTTTGTTCTCCTTTTCACCCTGGCACTTCCCGCTCAAGCGGAGCAGTATCGCCAGTTTGGTGACTACCGCGTTCACTACAGCGCTTTCAAATCTGACATGATCACCCCTGAGGTAGCCAAGGCACATGACCTGACCCGTAGCCGCTATAAGGCCATCGTTAATATCACCGTACAGAAGAAAAATGCAAAGAATGGTTACGCCCCCGTTCACGCTACGGTCGAGGGCACGGCTCGGGATATCTATAGCAAGATCCACAAATTGACGATGCAGGAGGTCAAGGAAGGGCCGTCGATCTACTACCTTGCGGAATTGCCTATCGTCGATAAGCAGAAGCTGACCTTCGATATCAGCGTCATCCCCGAGGGTGAAGAGGTGGCGCGTAAGTTAAGCTTTAAGCGGCAATTCTTCGTTAAGTAAAGAGGTATGGACGGACGATCGTAAAGATCCCGATCAGTATCACCAGGGCGCCGGCCAGGTGTGTCACGCCAGGCCGGCGCAACAACGCTGTTAACTTCCCCGCAAAGATCCCCATCGCCAACAGGTTCGGCAATGTGCCCAAGCCAAAGCTCAACAGCAGCAGGGCACCTTTCACGGCACTACCTGCCGAAATCGCCCAAATCAGTGCACTGTAGACCAGACCACAAGGCAACCAACCCCAGATGATGCCCATGACCAGCGCCTGGGAAGGACGTCGGACCGGCAAAACCTTGCGGCCATAGGGTTCAAGAAAGCGCCATAGCTTGCCACCGAGCTTCTCAAGGCGGCTCATACCATACCACCAGCCCCCCAAATAGAGCCCCATGGCAATCATGAAGAGACCCGCGATGATCTGTAGGACCGACTGAGCATGATGCAGAGCCACCATATTGGATGCCAGGGCACCAATACCGCCCAGCAGGGCGCCGGCCACGGTATAGCTGAACAGACGGCCGAGATTGTAGTTGATAAGGTAGGGCAAGAGGGCAGAGAACCTTCCACGCACCTGCTCAGGCAGACCGAAGCTGAGTGCTCCGACGATCCCTCCACACATGCCGACACAGTGCACGCCACCGAAAAGGCCGACCAGGAAGGCCGCAAAATAGGTAATTTCAATCATAATTTATACTATGCCCACCTCGGGCTACGCCGCAGCACAAGCGCAATTGTAACAGGTGCTATTTACTTTTCCTGTGCAGAGCCACCGGATCGCTGCAGCAATCGTCCTGAATACCACACCAGAATCATGACCGGCACACCGATCATCGCGGTCAGAATGAAGAATTGCCCATAACCCAGCGCATCGACGATACCACCCGAATACCCCCCCAGCAACTTGGGAAACAGCGTCATCAGGGAACTGAAAATAGCATATTGCATCGCGGTAAAAGAGATATTGGTCAGGCTGGAAAGAAAGGCGACAAATGCGGCGCTGGCCAATCCGCCACTGATATTATCCGCGGCAATCACCAGCATCAACACCGGCATATCATGGCCCAGTTGAGCCAGCAACAGGAACAGGATGTTGGTCCCGGCGGAGAGCAGTGCACCGATGAAGAGCATCCGCATCACACCGTAACGGACGGTCAATGTGCCACCGATAAAGCCGCCGACAAGTATCATGAGCAGACCAAAGGTCTTGGTAACACCGGCGATCTCGTTTTTGCTAAAGCCCATATCCTGATAAAACACATTGGAGATGACACCCAGCACGATATCGGAAATACGGTAGAAGCCAATCAGCAGCAGGAGAATCCACGCCGTTCTCAGGCCATAACGCTGGAAAAAGTCCTTAACCGGGGCGATATAGGTTTCACGCAACACCTCACGATTGGCGATGTGAAGCGCCACCGCCATCCTGCCTACCAGCAGTGCCACACCAGCGGAAACGAAAAGCCGCCCCCCCTCCACCAGGAAAGTGGCCATGTGCGGATATAACAGATTCCCGGCAAGCCACTGCTTAAGGGCAGTGGCGGCGGAACCGCTATAGAAGTAGGTGAGTATCAGACCTGCCACCATCAACACAAACAGCAAGAGAAAGCGGATATACTCCCTCAAGCCATGCAGGTAGCGGCTTTTGGAGGCAGAGGTATCCGGCTCCCTGATCACAAGCGTAGTGAGCACGCCCACCAACATCACAGCCGCCATGGCAAAATAGGTCCACATCCAAGCCTGATAGCTGTAGCTCTCCTTGCTGGAGCCAAACATCGACGCAATAAAGAGAGCGCCGGCACCGGCGACCAGCATGCCGACACGATAACCGGCGATATAGCTTGCCGACATCATCGCCTGCAGCTCACACTCCACCGCCTCGATTCGATAGGCATCAATCACGATATCCTGCGTCGCCGCAGAAAAACCCAGCATGACTGCCGCCATGGCCATCACCGTTAATTGTTCCGCTGAACCTGCCGGATTGGTCATCGCCATCCAGATGATTGCGGCGATAATGGCTATCTGCGCCAACAGCAGCCAGGAACGTCGCTGGCCAAGCCGTCCCGCCAGAATGGGCAGTGGCAACTTATCGATAACGGGAGCCCAGACGAACTTGAAGGAGTAACCCAAAGCGGCCCAGCTGAACAAAGTCACCTCAGCGGTTTCGATGCCGGCCTCATTCAGCCACAGGGAAAGAGAGGAGAAGATCAGTAGAAGCGGTACCCCCGCCGAGAATCCCAGAAACAACATGGTTGCGATCTGGGGACGTGCCCATGCCTGCCATGCCTCTCGCCAGCTGTGCAACATACGTTTCTGACTCACCACTGCCCCACCCGGCACTCCTTTAACCCATCGTTCGATTCACTGACATGCGGCACAGAAAGGTTTCCCCCGGGCGTGCTGACCCGGGCTCGCCTCAAACGCTGCCTGTCTTTCGCATCGAAACCCATTTAGCCGTATAAAAACTTCCGCCAAGTGTACTGCCAGCGCCCCCTGAACGCACTCCTAACCAAGGGTTTACCCCAATGCCCACACCGGCACTCCACAGATAAACTAGGGAAAACACAACAATACTATGGATAGCCCACCTGGACAGGGAGGAGACGTCCAGCCCCGAAACAAGAGGAGATCATGTAGATGAACAGCACGTCACGCATAGTGCATCGAGTTTTTGTGCTTTCCCTTGCCCTGTCACTGGGATGGCACCTTCCTGCCAGCAGTGCCACCAAAGAACTTCACTGGACCGGTTGCGGCATTTCGAAGCTCGGCTTTATGCAGGACCTGGCCAAGGCCTATGAAGAGCAGACCGGCACACGTATCATTCTCAAAGGAGGCGGTGCCACAAAGGGGCTTCGCGAGGTCTCCGCCAAGCACACCGACCTTGGCGGCAGCTGCCGACTGCCGCTGGTCTACAAAAATCCGGATGGCAGCTTCAGCATCGAACAGAGCGAGAACAAGCTCAAAATTATTCCGGTTGGTTGGGATGCACTGGTTACCATCGTCAATCAGAAGAACTCGCTCATTGACTCGATCACCAGACAACAGCTACGCGATGTGTTGACAGGAAAAATCACAACCTGGCGTGAACTCGGTGCCAACAGCGACAAACCGATTAACCTCTATGTCCGTCGCGGCAAGATCTCCGGTGTCGGTCGCACCCTTCGGCAACAACTGTTTGATAATCCGGGCCAGGAGTTTACCCCACAGGCCACACGGCTGGCCTCATCGGGAAAGATTGAAAAGGCGGTACTCAACGACCCCTTCGGGCTCGCTGTCAGCGGGATTAGTAGCAGCCGTCACCGCCCCCTCAAGATGCTGAACCTCAACCACATCGAGCCCACGATGGAAAACCTGAAAAACGGAAAATACGACCTCCACCGCCTGCTTTTCCTGGTGGTATCGAGCAAGTACATAGAACGACCCGAGGTTGTAGACTTTGTAAAGTTTGCGCTATCCGTAAAGGGGCAGACTATTATCCGTAAGGCAGGCACCCTTCCCTATCATCAGGGAGTCGCACTTATTTTCAACAATACAAGCCAGGACTATCTGAACTCTATCAACATACTCGAACAACAAAAGATCTATACGCTTTCCGGGCAATAGACACTCCTGTCACACCAACAAGTGGTTTATCACCGCCTGTACATGCCATTGCCAGGGAAGGCGGTTGGCAAAGAGCCGTGCTGGCGGTCCGAGTGTGATGCGCATGGCGGCATTGTTGCCATGTAAGGGAGAGTGCTAGACTGAACAGCAAGTTAGCAACGGAGTGCTGACAATGAGTACAACTTTTCAGGGTAAAGGAATTTACCGGTTTTTCATTCTCTGTTTGGTCTTTTGTGTCCCGCTATCCAACGCGGCTGAAATCTACCGCTGGCAGGACAGCAATGGCACTACCCACTTCAGCGACACCCCACCGGCAACGGCCATTACGCCAAAAACCCTTCGCATCGACGTGCCTCAGGGGTATCAACGGGTTGCCAAGGTCACTGACGGCGACACCGTGGTACTGGAGGACGGCCGTCGGGTACGACTGCTCGGCATCGATACCCCCGAGATTGCCCATCGTGGTCAACCGGGTGAGGCACTCGGAGAAAAGGCCCGCCGATTTCTCAAGGCCAAAGTAGCGGGCAAAGAGGTACGCCTTAGCTTCGACGCTGAGCACCATGATCACTATGACCGTCTCCTCGCCCACCTCTTCCTCCGGGATGGAACCAATGTGAATGCCCTAATGCTGGAACAGGGATTGGCCCACGCCCTGTTCAAGTGGCCCAATATGAAACTTGCCAGGGATTACTATGCACGTGAAAAAACCGCACGGAAGCAGGGGAAGGGAATATGGGCACTGGCTGCGTATCGGGTCCGGCCAATGAAAAAGCTCTACTCCCTTCGTAATCGCTTCGTCCGGCTCCGGGGCAAACTTGATCAATTCCAGCGAAAGCGTCGTTATGCCTATCTGATCTTTGGCAACAAACTCAAGGTGGCGGTGAGGTTGTCACGCCTGCCGCTATTCAAGGAGGCCGGTATCGACTTGAAACGACTGGTCGGTCAAACGATCACACTGCGTGGCTGGCTTCGCAGCAGGGATGGTCATCCCTACCTCAAACTGGAACACCCATTCCAGCTGGAACGCTTCGAATAGCTCCTGCTACAGGGGGTAATCGTAATCCAGTATCAGCGGTGCGTGATCCGAGTAGCGCTCCTTCTGGTAGATATCCGCCTTTTTCACCCTACCCTCCAGACCGGGCGTGATGACCTGGTAGTCGATACGCCAACCCACGTTCTTGGCCCAGGCCTGACCGCGGTTCGACCACCAGGTGTAGCGCTCGGGTCGCGGGTCGACCACGCGGAAGGCGTCGACGAACTTCATCGGACCGAACAGCTTATCCAACCAGGCGCGCTCCTCGGGCAGGCAGCCAGAGTTTTTCTGGTTGGACTTGAAGTTCTTGATGTCG
>JBEPXU010000086.1:0-8441 GCA_041641735.1 Ectothiorhodospiraceae bacterium | reverse complement strand
GCTGACCGGTTATATGCCGGAGGAGATTATCCATAACAGTGTCATTAGTTATGGTGACCTGATCCATCCCGAGGATGAGTTGCGGGTATGGGAAGAGGTTCAACAGGCGATCAGCGAAGGGCGCCAGTTCAGCATTGCCTATCGCATTCGGCACAAGGATGGGGGCATACGCTGGGTCTGGGAGCGAGGTGTCGGGGTAGAGGAGGACGGTAGTGATGAGGTTTGGGTTGAAGGGTTTATTAACGATATAACCCAGCGAAAACGTGCCGAGGAGCAGCTCATTGAAAGTGAGCGACGCTATCGCGGCCTGTTCGAAATGATGGATGCCGGTATGGCGATTCATGAACTCGTTCAGGATAGCTCCGGTAATCCTGTCGATTCTCGTTTTATCGAGGTGAACCACGCCTTTGAAAAGTTATCTGAATTAACTTCCGAGCAAGTCGTTGGCGAGCGATTTTCCCAGGTCATTCCGGAAGCGGCGAAGGAGTGGATAAAGGACTATATCGATGTGTCCATCACCGGTGAGCCACGCCGTCTTCTCCGCTATCTGAAGAGTCGTGATCGTTACTTCGATGAAGTTGTCTACAAAAATGCCGATAACCAGTTCGTGACGTTGATAACCGATGTGACAGAACAACAGAAAAGCGAAGCGATCATCCAGAATCTGGCCCGTTTCCCAAAAGAGAATCCAAATCCGGTTCTTCGCATTTCTTGGGGCGGAACTCTTCTGTATGCCAATGAAGCTGCAGAGGTGCTGAACGCCAAATGGTCTTTGCAGCAGGACAGGCCAGTACCGGAAGCACTACTTCAACAGATTCGTGAGGCCGAGAGGGATGATGGTCTTTTTTCCTGCCAATTAGGGGAACGCTGGTTCTCTTTTCTGGTACGTCCAGTGAGTGAGGAAAGTTACATCAATATCTATGGGCGCGATATAACCGAAGAGCATCGGGCGCAAAATGAACTGATCGCGATGAACCGGGTACTGCAAACGCTGAGTGAGGGGAATCGCACCCTGGTGCATTCGAAAAATGAACGCACGCTGCTTGAGAATATCTGCCAAGTGTTTACCCAGGAGGGGGATTATCCTGCGGCGTGGATTGCTGTGCCCAATAGGGACGCGACAACTCTCCGGTGCCTGGCCTATGACGGGCCGCTGAAAGAGGCTATTTCAGATTGGGGGTGGAAAGAGGTTTTGCTTGCTGAAGAGAGTCACCCGATGGTTACTGCCTTCAAAAGTGTGCAGAACCTGATTATTAGCAGGGGAGATGATTCTGCCGCGCAATTCGGCCTGGATGGGGCGATGGCGGAAATTAGCATCAACACGGTATTCCTGCTCCCCATCGCTTATCTCGATGAGATATTCGGCGTGATTGGTATCTTTTCCCAGTTGCCGGTTGTCATGCAGGAGAAGGAGCGGGCACTGCTCGATGAGTTAAGTTCGGACTTAGGCTACGGGATCCAGTCACACAGAACGAAACGGGCTCATGAAGAGAGTGTGTTACGGCTCAATCGGGCAATGCTGCACACCGTTGAAGCGGTTTCCATTGCCCTGGAAAAACGCGATCCCTACACCGCGGGCCATCAGAATCGCGTTGCCTCCCTCTCAGTGGCTATCGCCGAGGAGATGGGTTTTAGTGACGAGCGTGTTGAGGGAATCCGTCTCGGCAGTATGGTGCATGATATCGGTAAGATATCCGTGCCGGCGGAGATTCTGAATCGCCCGGGGAAGTTGAGTCCGGATGAGTTTGGTGTGATTAAGGCCCACCCTGAAGCCGGTTACGACATCCTCAAGGGTGTCGACTTCCCCTGGCCGATAACAGAAATGATTATCCAACACCATGAGCGCCTCGACGGCAGTGGTTACCCGGCTGGACTTAAGGGTGAGCAGATATCGGAGGAGGCGAGGATCCTGGCGGTGGCCGATGTGGTTGAGGCGATCACCTCGCACCGCCCCTATCGTCCCAGCCTGGGGCTTGAGATCGCGATGGAAGAGATCCAGAGGGGACGCGGCAGCATCTACGATGCCGATGTGGTCGATGCCTGTCTGCGCCTGTTCCGTGAAAAAGGATTTGAGTGGGAGGGGCTTTAGCGACCCTCATTGGGTACCAACGTTAGCGATTGAGGACCCATTTACCGTGATTAGTGGGTTTCATGTCTGTTCAGTTGTTACACCCACAGCGCGGTTGCACCGGCCACGGTAGCGGGCATTACCGGAAGTTGATGATAGAGATGCTCCGGCTTGCGTTTTTAGAGAATTCTTCAGGAGGCCGGTACGGTACGCTCCTTGGCCCATTCTCGCAGATAATCGATTTTTTCCTGCATCACGACTGACAGCGGGCGTGTCTTGTAAAGCTCATCGAGGATGTGCAGGGTCTCGAGCGGGCACTGCTGGGTATGACTGGTGTAGAGGGCGGAGACGATGGCCTGTTCGATCTCTGCACCGGAGAAGCCTTCCGATTGGGCTGCCAGCTGCGCAGTATCGAATTGGCGAACATCGAGTTCACGCTTATTCAGGTGGATGGCAAATATTTCCTGACGGACGTTGGCATCGGGGAGGTCGACGAAAAATATCTCATCGAAACGCCCTTTGCGCACCAGTTCCGCCGGCAGTCGCTCGATATCGTTGGCGGTAGCAACCAGGAATACCGGCGCCTTGCGTTCGGCCATCCAGGTGAGCAGGGTGCCCAGTACCCGTTGTGAGGTACCGCCATCATTGCTGCCGGAGGCCAGACCCTTTTCGATCTCATCGATCCAGAGTGCGCACGGCGCCATCGCCTCAGCGGTTTTAAGCGATTCGCGCAGGTTGCGCTCGGTCTCGCCATGAAACTTGTTATAGATGGTAGCGAAGTCGAGGCGTAGCAGCGGCACCTGTAACATCCCGGCTGTCGCCTTGGCGGCGAGGCTCTTGCCGCCCCCCTGCACGCCGAGCAGCAGGACGCCTTTGGGTGGGTCGAGCACGCCGTCGCTGATTTCACCGTTGAATACCGCTTTGCGTTGCTCCATCCACCCCTTGAGTTTCTGCAGGCCGCCGATCTCATTGAAACGGGCGGTATCGAACTCGAAACTCAGCACATCATCGCCGCGCAACAGCCCGTGTTTGGCCCTGATGATCGCCGGAATGTCCTCTTCGCTGATGCTGCCATCGTCAAAGATGGCGGTTCGTGCCAGCCGCTGCGCATCCGCGGTGGTCAGGCCACTGAGGCTCTGTACCAGTAGCTGGAAGCTCTCCCGGTTGGTCTGTACATTGCTGTTGTTCTTTTGCCGCCACTCCCGCGCGGTCTCCATCACGATTTTCTCCAGTTCCCCCTGCGAGGGCACCGAGACCTCGGCGGTGGCTGCCAGGCGCGAGAGTTCCGGGGGTAGAGTGATGCGATGGCTGAGCAATACCAGGGTGATTTGGGTTTGCTCGTGAGCCAGGGCGATGTCCTTAAGCAGGCGCACATGGAGCGGTTCGTCCAGGAACGGGTGGTAGTCACACAGCACGTAGATACCGGCCTCCGGCTGATCGCGTATCTGCCACAGCACGCGGCTCTCGTTGGTCTTTTTCGCCTCTGCGCCCAGTTCCAGGTCGACCCGCTTGATGCCGTCGGTAAGACTCCATTGATAAACAGGCCTGCACTGTTGCAGTCCGATACGACTGATGAGTTGCAGCACCCGTCTCTCTTCGTAACTTTCAATGACAATGATAGGCAGGTGTGAGTTGAGCAGCAGCTCCAGGTCGTGACCGTCGTTCATCCTTTTACGCCTTGCTTGACGTTAGCGGGAGGGAGCCTGCCTGAGGTGATCGACCCACAGCGCGGTCGCACCGGCTACGGCAGCAGGCATCACAAGAAAGTTCAGCAGCGGGATCATGGTGGCGAGGAGGGTGGTGCCACCAAAGCCGAAGCTCATGAGCTTTCTTTGCCTGAGGCGGCTGCGCTGTTCCGCGAACCGTATTTCATGGTTGCCCATCGGGTAGTCACAATATTCCACGGTCATCATCCATGCCGTAAAAAGCATCCACGGTATCGGTGTTAAAAACCAGGAAAGCAGCAGCAGCGGGATCGCTCGCAGCAGAAAATAGGCCAGCTTGCGCAATTCATCAAAAATTGCTGAGGGGGTGTCTTTCAATGTGGTAATGAGACTGCTGCCCGGAGGAAGGGGTTGTCCGGTAAGGTGTTTTTCCACCGCCTCCGCCAGCAGGCCATTGAACGGGGCGGCAATCAGGTTCGCGAGGATGGAAAAGGTGTAGAACACCAGCAGGACGGCAGCAATGGCAAAGAACAGCCAGAACAGCCACTCCAGCCAGTCGAGCCAGCCAGGCAGGTAGCTGATCCACTTATCCACCAGCGGTGAGAACTGCTCTGCCAGCACCCAGAGTGAGATCGTAAATAGCAGCACATTGATCGCAATGGGGATCATGACAAAAATTCGCAGGCCCGGCTGCAGCATCAGGCGAGCGCCTTTAAGCAGTGCGGCAGCGCCTACAAGGGGTTGTTCCAGCATAGTCTCTCCTTGATGGTGTTTATCTATTGCCGTCCATCCTACCAGAACCTTTAGCCGGTCGTTGAGCGGAGGCCCGTGAGGGCCAGTTGTGCAGCGCCAAAACATGCCTGTTCCTGTTCGGCCTTCCGCATCGGCACGCCAAGAAGTCTTTCACGGATGTGAGTCCACACCTGGTTTTTGGAGCCACCGCCGTTGGTGCGTACCGAGACGGGGTAGGGGGCACCGAGCTCGGCAAGTCTTTGGTAGCCCTGCTGTTCGATCATTGCGATCCCCTCCAGAAGCGCCTGGAAAAAACGGACATCGTCATCAGGGCGGGGGGTGAGCCTGGGCGCCAGTGTCGGGTCATTGAAGGGAAAGCGCTCGCCTGGTGCGCAGAGCGGGTAATAGTCGAGTTCGGTCGGCTGTTCCGGGTCGAGGCGAGGGGTAAGCTGTTGCATCTCCTTATCGTCGAAGAATTGGCGTAGTACCGCTCCGCCGCTGTTGGAGCCGCCTCCGACCAGCCATAAGTGGCCAAGGGGGTGGCTGTAGACGCCATACTCCGGTGCAAAGATCGGTTTTCGCGAGAGAATCTTGACCACCAGGGTGGAGCCCAGCGAGGTGACCGCCTCACCGGCTTCTGTTGCCCCGGAAGCGATAAAGGCCGCTGTACTGTCGGTGGTGCCGGCACAGATCAGGGTGTCGCCGGGGAGGTTCCATCGCTCTGCCAGCTCCGGGAGCAGGGAGGCAATGGGCCTGCCCGGCTCGACCACTTGGGGCAGTATCTGTTTGTCGATACCCAGAGAACCGAGCCAGTCGGGCCAGCCGTGCGCGACAGGGTCGTATCCCAGTTTCAGGACATTGTTGGTATCACTGATGGAGAAGTCACCGCATAGCATGCCAGTGAGCCAATCGGCCTGGGTATGAATCCTGGCAGAGGCTGTGCCGTGTGAGTTCAGTAGCCACATGGCCTTGGCCAGTCCGGAGCCGGTACCGTGTGCGGCGCAGTCGCGCGGGGCGACAGCCGCGATTTGCTCCGCCTCGGCGGTGGCACGGTTATCGTTATACATCAGCGCCGGGCCCAACGGTGTCCCGTCCCTATTCGTTACCAGTACGCTACCGGAGGTGCCATCGAGGGCGATAGCACCAATGGTCTCTGTGGGGATGTCACGCAGGAGTGCCGGTATAAGCCGTTCAAGTGCTCCCCACCAGCACTCCGGGGACTGCTCCACGCCATGGTCGTCGCGTTTCGGTGCAGGCAGTGTCACGCTCGCCTCGGCAAGACAGGTGCCCGCCTGGTCCATGATCACGCCCCGGCAGCCGGAAGTGCCGATATCGATACCAATGACGCTCGTTTTTTTCACCCTGCTTTCCTACACTTTGGCTGTATCGAAAAAAAAGGTCATGCCTCATGATGCCTAAACTGTGGTTCGTTGTCCCGAGCGTACTGTTGCTGTTCGCTTGCCAGCAGACGCCGGTATACGACGAGACATCGCCTTATTCTCGCATAACGGTCGGCAGTAAAATCGTCCTGCATGAGGCGCTGGAGGTGCCCAAGGGGCATACGCGGGTCTTTCTGCAGGACGGCAAGACGCTGGCCAAGCACCGGCTGAACCAGTATTACCCCCACTGTAATTTCGAGGTGCGGGCTGTCAGTGACGGCACGACGCGTATCCTGCCGGATACCTTTTTCGTCACTGCCGTATCGGAGGGGGAGGAGATGGTGGTCAAAAGGGAATCCCCCTTGCGTCACGTGGGTTTCGGGGCTTTTGATGACTCACAGAGCATGATTACGCGGCTGGTGCACTACCGGCTTGGCTCGGAGAACCAGCCGGCAGTGACACGTCTGACCTGCCATGGCGGATTTGCGGAACCTTACGAGGCCGACTTCCCGGGCATCGGCGATGTGCGCGATGCCTTGGGTAACTTGGTCACCCTTGGCCTGGCAGTCGCAATCTAGGGCAGTGTTACCGGCTGAGGGGGTGTCCAATCGGCGGCACGGTGTTCGACCACGACGGTGGTGTAGATACCGCCGCGGACGTTGAATTTGCCGGTGACACGCATGAAACGGGGATTACAGGCGGCGACGAAGTCATTCAGCATAGTGTTGGTGACCTTCTCGTGAAAGGCCCCCTCGTCACGGTAGGACCACATGTACATCTTCAGCGCCTTGAGCTCGATGCACTGCTGGTCCGGTACATAGTCGATGGCGATGGTGGCGAAGTCCGGCTGGCCGGTTTTCGGGCACAGACAGGTGAACTCCGGGATATCGATGTGGATGGTGTAATCACGCTCCGGCATCGGGTTGTCAAAGGTTTCCAGATCCTTACTCGGTTGGCTAGGCATAATACTGTCATTCATGGTAGTTTTATCGGCCCGGAATTGTAGCCGAAAAACAGCACAAGACGAAGATATCCGGATTGAAACAGGGATGCTGTCGGGGCGGGCCTGGTGCCGGCCCCGATTTGGGTTTGATGGTTAACGTATTGAACCCAAAGGATTATTCATCCCCCGTCCCTTTGATTGGCCTACTTGGAAGAAGTGAATATATAACAAGATGCGACTGAGCAAGATTAAACTCGCCGGTTTCAAGTCCTTTGTCGACCCGACGACCCTGCCCCTGCCCACCAACCTGACCGCCATCGTCGGTCCTAACGGCTGCGGCAAGTCCAATACCATTGATGCGGTGCGTTGGGTGATGGGTGAGAGTTCCGCCAAGCACCTGCGGGGCGACTCGATGACCGATGTTATCTTCAACGGCTCCAACTCGCGCAAGCCGGTGGGGCAGGCCTCGATTGAGCTGATCTTCGACAATACCGATGGCACCCTCGGCGGCCAGTATGCCAACTATAACGAGATATCCATCAAGCGGACGGTAACCCGTGATGGCCAGTCGCTCTATCACCTGAACGGTACACGCTGTCGTCGTCGTGATATTACCGATATCTTCCTTGGCACCGGTCTGGGCCCGCGCAGCTACGCCATCATCGAGCAGGGCACCATCTCCCGCATCATCGAGGCCAAACCCGAGGAGTTGCGTGTCTTCCTGGAGGAGGCCGCCGGGATCTCCAAGTACAAGGAGCGCCGCCGCGAGACGGAAAACCGTATTCGCCACACCCGCGACAACATGGATCGTCTCAACGACCTGCGGGATGAGCTGGAGAAACAGCTCAGCCACCTGCAGCGCCAGGCCACGACCGCCGAGCGCTATAAGGAGCTGAAGCAGGAAGAGCGCACACTGAAGGGTCAGCTGCAGGCGCTGCGTTGGCGTGAGCTCGATGGTGATGCGCGCAAACGCGAACAGCAGATCCAGGAGCAGGATACGGGCTATGAGGCCCAGGTGGCGAGACAGCGTAATGCTGAGGCGAATATTGAGAGCCGCCGCGAGGCCCATGTCGAGGCGACCGAGCATTTCAACACGATCCAGAGTGAGTACTACGGCATCGGTGCCGACATTGCGCGGATGGAACAGACCATCCAGCACGAGCGAGAGCGTTTTTCCCAGCAGAAGCAGGACCTGGAGCAAATTGAGCGAAGCTGGAATGAGGCGCAAAGCCACCAGGATACCGATACCCGCCGTATCGACGAGTTGCAGTCGACCCTGATCGAACTGGAGCCGCAGCAGCAGCGTGCCAAAGAGGCTGAGGAGCTCTCTTCGGCTGCACTGGCTGAGGCCGAGCAGGGGATGCAGGAGTGGCAGGCCACCTGGGACCAGTTCAACCAGGAGGCGAATGAACCCTCCCAGAGTGCACAGGTGGAGCGGGCACGCATTCAGCACCTGGAGCATCAGGGCGAACAGCTGAACAACCGTCTGCAACGTATCGACGAAGAGCAGTCCAACCTTTCCGGCGGCAACCTCGATGAGGAGCTGGAGATGTTGCGCGAGCAACTGGCCGAGGGGGAACTGCGCACTGCCGGTTTTCAGGAGCGCCTCAGCGGTTGCCTGGAGCAGATAACCAAGCAGCGCGAGCAGAACCACG
>JBEPXU010000085.1:0-8524 GCA_041641735.1 Ectothiorhodospiraceae bacterium | reverse complement strand
CGGCCATCACCACCGCCAGGCGGCCGTCGAAGGCCCCTTCGGCGCGCAGGATGAAGAACATATAGCTGAAGTTACCCAGTGCGTAGGTGAAAGCGATCAACATAAACTGCTTCAATCTGGATGGCAGGCCGCGCAGGTTCAGTATCAGCTTGTGGTTTGTTATGCCACGGGTCTCATTGACCCAGAAAAGGGGGATGAGACTGATGAAACTGATGATGCCGGCGATAAGGAAGATGGATTCGAAGCCCAGATTCAGGAACCAGTAGAGACCCAGTACCAGCAGAGTGCCGAACAGGGCTCCGCCGCTATCCATGGCGCGGTGAATGCCAAAGCCCCTACCGCGTGTTTTACGCTTGGTGGCAGAGGCGAGCAGCGCATCACGTGGTGCCGAGCGGATACCCTTGCCGAGCCGTTCGCCGACGCGCAGGACGAGGGTCTGCGGCCAGCTGGTAGAGAAGGCCAGCAGGAGCTTGCTCAGGGAGGAGAGCCCGTAGCCGAAGAAGACGAAGGGCTTGCGCTGGGCGAAACGGTCCGACCAGTAACCGGCAATGAGTTTACTCAGACTGGCGATGCTTTCGGAGAGGCCGGCGATAAGGCCGATGGCCAGGCCGTTGCCTCCCTGCTGTGCGATGAAAAGCGGCAGCAGAGGAATGATGATCTTGCTGGCGGTGTCGTTGATGAAGCTGACCAGGCCGAGCAGCAAGACATTGCGTCGGGTATCGACAGCCTTTGTTTCTACTTCGACCCTTCTGTGATTGTTCATGCAAAAAGTGTAGAGCATGCGACAGGCGCTGGCGCAGGCAAAAAAAAAGCCCGAACAACCTGTTCGGGCTTTTTTCATTCGGGCGGCGAAGCCACCCGAGGTTATCTGCAGAGGGTTCGGTTTACGCTTCTTTGCGCTCCTTAACCTCTTTGATAACTTCCTCTGCCACGTTGCTCGGGCACGGTGCATAGTGCGAGAACTCCATGGAGAACTGGCCACGACCGGAGGTCATGGTACGCAGGTCACCGATGTAGCCGAACATTTCGGACAGCGGGGCGTCGGCCTTGACGCGTACGCCGGTGGCGCCCGGTTCCTGGGACTTGATCATGCCGCGGCGACGGTTAAGGTCGCCGATGACGTCACCCACGTGATCCTCGGGAGTGAAAACGTCGACTTTCATGACAGGTTCAAGCAGCTGAGGTCCGGCCTTGGGGATAGACTGACGGAAGGCTGCCCTGGAGGCGGTCTCGTAGGCCACGGCGGAGGAGTCGACCGGGTGATAACCACCGTCGACCAGGGTGACCTTGACGTCCAGTACCGGGAAGCCGGCCAGTACGCCCTGCTCCATCATGCCTGCAAAACCCTTTTCGACCGCAGGCCAGAATTCGCGCGGTACGTTACCGCCGGTAACCTGGGACTCAAACTCGAAGCCGCTGTTCACTTCGCCGGGCTCGATGATGTAGTCGATCTTGGCGAACTGACCGGAACCACCGGTCTGCTTCTTGTGGGTGTAGCTGTCTTCGACACGTTGGGTGATGGTCTCGCGGTAGGCCACCTGAGGCTTACCCACCTCAACGTCGATGCCGAAGGTACGCTTGAGGATATCGATCTTGATATCCAGGTGCAGCTCGCCCATACCTTTGAGAATGGTCTCGCCGGAGTCCTCGTCGGTCTCGACGCGGAAGGAGGGGTCTTCCTGAACCATCTTGTTGATGGCGATACCCATCTTCTCGGCAGAGCCCTTGTCTTTCGGCGCAACGGCGATGGAGATAACCGGATCGGGGAAGACCATCGGCTCGAGAGTGGCCGGAACCTTCGGGTCGCACAGGGTGTGACCGGTCTGGGTGTTCTTCAGGCCGATCAGGGCGACAATGTCGCCAGCCTGGGCGCGGTCGTATTCGATACGCTCGTCGGCGTGCATCTCTACGATACGGCCAATACGCTCGGTCTTGCCAGTGTAGGTGTTGAGGACGGTGTCGCCCTTCTTCAACTGGCCGGAGTAAAGACGGGTAAAGGTCAGGGCACCGAAACGGTCGTCCATGATCTTGAACGCCAGGGCGCGCAGCGGCTTGTCAGCATCAACAGAGGCAAATTCGCCGGTCTCGTTACCTTCCAGGTCAACCTCGGGCTGGGGTTTGACCTCAGTCGGGTTGGGCAGGTAGTCAACGACGGCATCCAGTACCAGCTGGATACCCTTGTTCTTGAACGCGGAACCGCAGTAGGTGGGGAAGAAGTCGAGGTTGATGGTGCCCTTGCGGATGCAGGCCTTCAGCTCGTCGATGGTGGGCTCCTCGCCCTCCAGGTACTTCTCCATCATGTCGTCGTCGGCTTCGACCGCGGTTTCAATCAGCTGCTCACGGTACTCGGCGGCCTTGTCTTTCAGCTCGTCCGGGATCTCGGTGACCTCGAAGTTCATCGGATCGCCACTCTCATCCCAGATGTAGGCTTCCTGGTTAAGGACGTCGACCACACCTTTGAACTGGTCTTCAATGCCGATCGGCAGGGTCATAACCAGCGGGCGGGCAGCCAGCACGTTTTCGACCTGGTCGACAACGCGGTAGAAGTCGGCACCCATGCGGTCGAGCTTGTTGACGAAGATAAGACGTGCAACCTCGGACTCATTGGCGTAGCGCCAGTTGGTCTCGGACTGGGGTTCTACACCACCGGAGCCGCAGAATACACCGATACCACCATCGAGGACCTTCAGGGAACGGTAAACCTCAATGGTGAAGTCCACGTGTCCGGGGGTGTCGATGATGTTGAAGCGGTAATCCTTCCAAAAGGCGGTGGTGGCAGCGGACTGAATGGTAATGCCGCGCTCGGCCTCCTGGTCCATGAAGTCCATGGTGGACTCACCGTCATGCACCTCGCCCAGCTTGTGGATCTTGCCGGTCAGCTTCAGGATGCGCTCGGTGGTAGTGGTTTTACCAGCATCCACGTGTGCGAAGATGCCGATATTTCGGTAATGGGTCAGGTCTGTCATAGTAATACTCTGGTCAGAATAGATGAAAAAAATCCTTTGGCGACAACCCTCGTTTGTGGGCTCTGATCTGTACACACAAAACCGGTATACCACACCAGGGTGTTTCGCGAGGCGCATATCTTACAGGAAATGGACCCCTTCAGAATAGAGTAATTCGTCGATTTGGCCGCTTTCAGTCCTTTTTTCTGGCAAAATTGGGTTGTTTTAAGCAAAACCGCTCCCTTTCTTCCCCTTGTGCGCTGCATTTCTGGCAATAGTCTTACCGTTGGTGAGGGAAATTTTTCAGGGCGTGACAGAGCCCGGGCAATTGCGCAGCCAATCACAAATTTAGACCGTATTTGCGGTATACTGCGCCGTATAGGGCGATATCTGTATGGATGTCACCGGCTTCAGGTCCGGTACTACATTTTGCATAGGGAAAGGGAAAGAATGAAAAACTTCGGTTTGGGAAGGTTTTTCCAGCGGAATACCGCTGAAGAGGGGGCTGACAGTTCAAAAGACTCCTCGCCCTCCCCATCGCGCCTCAAGCCCAATCCGGGTACCACCGTTATGGTTGTTGACGACTCCAAGACAATCCATGTGGTTCTCAATCGCCTGCTCACGCGCAATGGATATGAGACACTTTCGGCCTATGACGGCGAATCGGCAATAGAGCTGGCTCGAGAGCACAAGCCTGCGCTCATTCTGATGGATGTGGTGATGCCGGGGCTTAACGGTTTTCATGCCACTCGCGAGATACGCCGGGACAGTGACCCGGAGGTCGCCCGTCTGCCGGTGATTATCATGAGCGGCAATGCCCAGCCGACCGAGGAGTTCTGGAGCATCAAGATCAAGGCCAACGGTTTCATCGCCAAGCCGTTTGCGGATGATGAGCTGTTTGAGCGAATCGAAAAACTGCTGTTTACCGATCACGAATAGATACGGTTGAGCCGGCGTCCCAGGCTGCCCCTCTTCCTTCGGGTAACCATGCTGGCCTGCGACGAAAAGAGGCCCGCTCCAAAGGGCCTGGTTATGTGTCGGCAGGTCCCTCGTTATTCTTCTCATCCACAATTTCAGCTTCCTCGTCGTCCAGAACCTTCTCCAGTTCCTCCCCTTCGGGCCAGTCGGCAAAGGGGAAGGGCATCGCATCGCTGCGATAGGTGACAAACTGCAGAATTTGATAGATGTAGCTGTTGAGACCGCCTGAGAAGATAAGCAGTCGCTCATTGGGCCGGCCGGCGAATATCTGGCTGCCAAACTGGAACAGAACGATGAACCAGAGAACAATTTCAGCAATGCTGTAGAACAATCCGAAAAGAAGAATGTAAAGGCCACGCAGCCAGCTCTCCCTGGATTTGATATGGTTACCGATGGACATCTTCTTCTCCTGCACGTTTACGATGAATACGATCAGTCTAGTCGCTGATGTGCTGACTGCACGGGGCGGGCCGGGTTTGGTGGCCCGGCCCGACGTGTTACTTCTCGCCCATGTGCATCAAGGGTAGCGGTTGCGGGCTGTCGCCATTAACAAAGTAGATCTTCGAGGCCGGATCCTTGCTGATGGCCTGAAGTGCCTGCAATGCCTTAAGTTTGACATAGTTGGGATTGTTCCCGATGGCCTTATTGATCTTCGCGATTTCGTAGGCCTGGGCATCGGCCAGAACCCGTTTTTTAACCGCCTCCTGCTCGGCAGCCACACGCTCTGCCTCGGCCTGGGCGATCTTCTGTTGCTGCTCGGTGCGGAAACGTTCAAGCTCTGCCTTCTGTTTCTCAACCTCCTGCTCCCGCTCCTTTTTCGCCTCAATCGCCTTGGTGATGAATGGGGGAAGATTGATGTCGCGGATCAGTACTGCCTGCACCTCAATACCCTTGGAGGCGAGTGCTTCCTGCAACCCCGATAGCAGTGCTACCTGCAGGTTCTCCTGGGTTGTTTCCTGGAAGAAGTCCTCGGCCCGTTCGATGCTCTTGCCCTGTTCCCGTAGCAGGGAGCGCAGTGTGGGGACCAGATGGACGGTTACCATATCGGCGGCGGTGCCGGTCTCCTTGAGGATCTGAGGGGTCATGGTGCGCACCATTCGATACTGGACACTGACATCAATACGGGTTTGCAGCTGATCTTGTGAAGGGACACTGGCGGTCTCTTTGTGGCTTTTCTGCCGGGTGTCATAGAGATACCAACTGTAAAGCGGGTTGACCGGGATGTGCAGGCCCTCCTCATATGGCTGTGGTTTAACATCACCAAACAGGGTGGCAACGGCGACGTGTCCGGCCGGGACGGTCTTGTAAAAACGCCCTCCCACGAGCAGAAGCATCAGGATCAGCACTGCGATACCGACGCGTGAAACGATTGATTTATTGCCCATTTTTACTCCCCATTATCGTTATAGTTCCATGACTCAGGATAACACAGCCACGGTTAGGTGGTTTTGGGCACTGGTTATGTTTTTCTCCGTTCTGGTTGGGGTAGGATCGCACCTTTTAGCGATACAGCAGGATAAATGAATGAAACTTTGGAGTGTCTTTCTTGGTACGTGGTTAATATTGCAAGGGCTGGTAGCATTGCTTGACCTCAGCTTCCGTTATGACGGAATGGTGCTGGGAGGGCTGGCTCTGCTGGCAGGGGTTTTTGTGTTGATTCGAAAGTAAAAAGACAAGCAAACATGTCACTTTCAGTCGTTTATGTTGACGATGCCATTATCGTTGTCGACAAGCCCACTTTACTGCTCAGTGTGCCGGGGCGGGGTCCGGATAAGCAGGATAGTGTGGTGACACGTGCGGCACGCGACTACCCGGGGGCCAGGGAGGTCCATCGACTTGACTGGGAGACATCGGGTTTGATGTTGTTGGCCCGTTGCCCCGAGGTCCACAGCGAGCTCAGCCGGCAGTTTCGTGAGCGCGAGGTTGGCAAGGAGTATACGGCTGTGGTTTATGGGGCGTTGCCGGAAGAGCAGGGAGAGATCACCCTGCCACTGAGGGGTGATTGGCCAAATCGTCCGCGGCAAATGGTCGATGAGGTCGATGGTAAGCCCTCACTGACAAAGTGGCGGCGACTCTCGGTGGAGGGGAGCTGCAGCCGTGTCTTGCTTACCCCGGTGACCGGCAGGACCCATCAGCTCAGGGTGCATATGCAGGCAATGGGGTATCCGATTATCGGGGATCGTCTTTATGCCCCTTCCGCTGCTCTGGGCCTGGCGTCCCGGCTGCTGCTGCATGCAAACGCCCTCTCCTTTTTGCACCCGCACAGCAGGGAAGCGTTGTGGTTTACAAGCCCGGTCCCCTTCTAGAAGCTTTGTAAAGCCTGGGCTATGAGGGGGCGTTATCAGCGCTTTTTGGCATTCTTGCCGAGGACATAGTTGCCCCCACTTCGAAGCACCAGCCGTTTTTGGCGTACCAGGGTATCGAGAAGTTTTCTCAGATCAGTGCTTTTGAAATCGGCAACGCTGAGTTTCTCTCGCATAAGCCCCTCGCTGATATAGGATCGGCCTTTCATCATCTTGATGATATGCTCCATCATAAGATCCAGCTCTTCCTCTTCACTCTTGGGTTTGCCCTTTTCCTTAGCGCCGGCTCCGTTATTAGGGCCGTTGTCGACGGGTGGGGGTAATTCCTCCTTCTCCAGTACTGGCTGGGAGGTCTTTTCCCTGCTGGATTGACTGGCCTGCGCCTCCAGTTTCTTGGCGGTGCTCTTTTTGTCGTCACACTGTGTCTGGGCGGTTTTTAACTCCTGATCCAGGGCAGCCAACGCCTTTTGGTGACTCTCGACCATTGCCTTTCGCTGACGGGTTAATTCATCAATCTTCTGATCCGTGTAGGCCAGTTCTTCCTCGTGCCGTTGAATCATTTGCTCGCGCTTTCCCTTCAGCTCAGTGAGCTGTTGCTGCATCTGCGCAAGCCTGGCCTCTTCCTGCTCCTTTCTTTTGGCCAGTTCATAGAGTTCCTTGGCGGAGAGTTCTTCAATATTGACCATGATTACCTAATCCGTTTGCCTGTCATGCTCACTTAACGGCACCGCCCGATGTGCGTTGCAAGCACTCTGGCATGCCGGAGAACAGTGGGTTATAAAAAGCATGTATGGTAGCCGAAAAGTTGTTAACAAATTGTGAATTCCTTCCTGTTCAGCGTAGCTAGAATCGGATGTAGCCATAACCGCGCTGTTGCAGATCAATCAGCCGGGTGTAGGCATCGTGAACAATGGTGACGCCCGGTAGAACCTGTTCAGGACGCCAGCCATGTGCCTTGAGTGTTGCATTGCACACCTCTACCTGTATCCCGTGTGACAGCAATTCGCTGATAACCTTCTTGTTGGGATTCCCCCTCAGCTGGTTTTTGTATGTGCTGTAGGGGCCGTCCTTTAGGGTCCAGTAGGCGGTGGAACCGTGAAGTATGGCGCTGACGTGGAGTTCCTTGGCGGGAACGCCCAGCGAGTCATAGGCCTCGATTAGTCCTCTTATATAAAAGAGGGCCTTGCCGACGCCTGCCTCCCAGACATCGTCCTTTATCTCATAGGCCACGCGAATATCATGCTTGGTTTCCACCCCGACGATGGGACGGTTTGCTGCGCTGGCTGGCAGAGTTAGCAGGGCAAGGGTGACTGTAACCACACTCCGCAGTAACAGCTGTTTCATGTAAAAGACTCCTTGATTGTAGAGGGTATTGCTATGACGCTCCCTGACTTTGGGGTCCGTAAGGAAAAGATAGTTGATTCTCACCATATAGGTAGATCGACCGGTAAAGTGGTATTGTTGTTCCATATGGGGTTACCTCAATATCAACCTTGGAGCTGTACAGACAATCGATGACAGAGGATGACTTTACTGAGCTGGATGAGTTTCTCCTCTCCAATGCCTGTGGTGAGGAGAGCCTTTCTATCGACGAGGCGCATGGTTATCTTACCGCGCTTCAGCTACCCCCTTCCCAACCGGATAAAACGGCATGGTTGAAAGCGATATGGGGGGAGCCCGATTTTGCAGATGAGCGGGAACGCCAACACCTGACGGAACTCCTGGAAGATTTGTATGACGAGATCGCCTCGACGCTGGCGGCACGATCGCCGTTTGAACCGATGGTGGTGGAGACCGAAGAGGACGGGCAGGTGTTCGAAAGCTACGAGGGGTGGTGTTATGGCTTCATGCTGGCGGTTGAGCAAAATCCGCAGCAGTGGGAGTTGTCGAAGCAGGGAGAGGCGCTGCTTGCACCTATCGCCCAGTTGGTTCTGCAGGGGGCCGAAGATGAAGAGGACATGGGTGAGGAGGAGTACGCCCAGTGGGTAGAGCTTATTCCAGGAGCGGTATTGGGGCTTTATGATATCTGGCATGTGAGATAAGTCAGGCTTCTGCGTTGCTCTTTCCCTGAGTGGCGCACTGAGGAGGTTGAATGGCTGCAGAAGAAGAGGTCAGGATCCGGGCGGCGGCAGAGAATGACCTATCGATTATCCACACCATGATCGAGGCTCTGGCGCAGCATTTGACGCTTTCCCATGAGTTAGTGGTCGATGAGTCAGACCTGCATGATGCGTTGTTCGGCAGCCAGCCAAAGGCCGAGGTGTTATTGGCGGAGTTAGGCGATAATGTGGCAGGTTT
>JBEPXU010000084.1:0-8569 GCA_041641735.1 Ectothiorhodospiraceae bacterium | reverse complement strand
CCTCTGTCAGGTCCATCAGATCATTGTAGTCCGCATAGGCCTGATAGAACTCCATCATGGTGAACTCAGGGTTATGGCGTGTCGACAATCCCTCGTTGCGGAAATTGCGGTTGATCTCAAAAACACGTTCAAACCCGCCGACGACCAGACGCTTGAGATAAAGCTCCGGAGCGATCCGCAGGAACAGTTCCATATCGAGCGCATTGTGAAAGGTGGTGAAGGGTTTGGCCGTGGCGCCGCCGGGGATCGCCTGCATCATCGGGGTCTCCACCTCGAGGAAGGCACGCTCGACCATAAACTCACGGATATAGTGGATAATCTGTGAGCGCATCTTGAAGGTATCGCGGGTGACATCGTTGACGATGAGGTCGAGATAGCGCTGGCGGTACTTGGTCTCCTGGTCGGTCAGACCGTGCCACTTCTCCGGCAGCGGACGCAGCGACTTGGTCAGCAGGCGCACGCTATCGACCTTGACCGAAAGCTCCCCTTTACCGGTTTTGAACAGGGTTCCTTCAGCGCCGAGAATATCGCCCACATCCCAAGCCTTGAACTGGTCGTAGACCACATCGGTCACCATCGCTTTCTGGACATAAAGCTGGATGGTGCCGGACATGTCCTTGAGCTGGGCAAAGCTCGCCTTGCCCATAATGCGCTTACCCATCATCCGACCGGCGACTGCTACACGGACGCCCTCCCCCTCAAGCTCCTCCTTGCTCATCTCGCCATACTTGGCATGCAGCTCGCCAGCGACAACATTGCGGCGGAAATCATTGGGAAAGGGCAAGCCATTCTCACGCAACGCGGCCAGTTTGGCACGTCGCTCCGCGATCAACTTGTGTTCGTCCTGGACCTCTTGCTTATTCTCTTCAGTCATCTGCTGTTACCTACAAAATTGATCTCGCAAAGGCGCAAAGACGCCAAGTATTTTGATGCAATGCCAACCAAACACCTTCTCAGCAACAAAGGCTACTGCTCCCTAAAAGCCTGAACGTCCTTCGCCTTCACTGCGCCTTGGCGAGAGAATGGTCTTTGATCCGATTACAAGCCGCTTTTGAGGCTCGCCTCGATAAATTCATCCAAATCCCCGTCCAGTACGGACTGGGTATTACTGGTTTCAACGTTGGTACGCAAGTCCTTGATACGTGACTGGTCCAGCACATAGGAACGGATCTGCGAGCCCCAGCCGATGTCGGACTTGGTCTCTTCCAGCGCCTGTTGATCGGCACTGCGTTTCTGCATCTCAAGCTCGTACAGCTTCGCCTTGAGCTGCTTCATCGCCTGATCCTTATTCTTGTGCTGGGAACGGTCGTTCTGGCACTGCACCACGATACCGGTCGGGTTGTGCGTGATCCGTACCGCCGATTCGGTGCGGTTAACGTGCTGACCACCGGCACCGGAGGCGCGGTATACATCGATACGCAAGTCCGCCGGGTTGATATCGATTTCGACACTGTCATCGATTTCCGGGGAGACAAAGACAGAGGCAAAAGAGGTATGACGGCGATTGCCCGAATCGAAGGGCGACTTACGCACCAGACGGTGAACCCCGGTCTCGGTACGCAGCCAACCGAAGGCGTACTCCCCCTCAATCTTGATAGTGGCACTCTTGATGCCGGCCACCTCACCCTCGGAGACCTCCATCAGCTCGGCCTTGAAGCCACGCCGCTCGCCCCAGCGCAGATACATACGCAACAGAATATTAGCCCAATCCTGGGCCTCGGTACCGCCAGAGCCAGCCTGAATGTCCACATAGGCATTATTGGGGTCCATCTCGCCGGCAAACATGCGGCGAAACTCCAGGTCCTGCAGTTGCTTCTCCGCCCCATCCAGATCGGCTGTCAGGGCATTGACGGTATCCTCATCGTCCTCTTCAGCGGCCATCTCCAGCAGGTCACCGGCGTCACCAAGGATGGCATTAAGAGAGTCGATGGTCTCGACGACCTTCTCCAGCGCGGAACGCTCACGCCCCAGCTCCTGGGCATATTCGGGCTTGTTCCAAATCGCGGGGTCTTCCAGTTCGCGGGAGACCTCAGTCAGACGTTCGCTCTTGGTATCGTAGTCAAAGATACCCCCTCAGCGCATCAACGCGCTCTTGCATATCCTTGATTTTGGTAACTATAGGATTGATTTCCAACATAAATTCGGGACCATCCAGCTAGGCAATAAAGCCGGTAATCATACTACACGGGAGGGATGGGGTGGAACCGCGATTCACCGCAAAGACGCCAAGCGCGCAAAGTCAGGTAATCTGCAAGGGGTCTAACCGGCACACAAATAGCTAATTCATCTCCACAGCCACAGGGCTGCGCAGTGAAACCTCTGCGGACTTTGCGCCTTTGCGGTGGGTTTTATTTCAAAGACAGCACGTCCTGCATGTCGTAGAGCCCCTTCTCCTTATCGGCGAGCCAGCCGGCGGCGCGAACGGCGCCCTTGGCAAAGGTCATACGGCTGGAGGCCTTGTGGGTGATCTCGATGCGCTCGCCGATGCCGGCAAACATCACGGTATGCTCACCGACGATATCACCGGCGCGAATGGTCTCAAAACCGATGGTCTTGCGATCCCGCTCGCCGGTACGCCCTTCACGACCGTAGACCGCACACTCTTTGAGATCGCGCCCAAGGGTTTCGGCGACCGCTTCACCCATGGCCAGCGCCGTGCCGGAGGGGGCATCGATCTTGTGGCGGTGATGCGCCTCTATGACCTCGATATCCACATCATCTCCCAGCACCTTTGCCGCCATCTGCAGCAGTTTCAGTGAGAGATTGACGCCGACACTCATGTTCGGGGCAAAAACCACGGCAATATCCTTACCCGCCTCGGAAAGCTGCGACTTCTGCTCATCACTCAGACCGGTCGTGCCGATAACAATCTTTTTGCCGTTGGCACGACAGAAGGCCACATTCTGCTCGGTCACTTCGGGAAGGGTAAAGTCAATCAGCACATCGAAGTCGTCACAGGCAGCTTCCAGCGAATCGACGATCTGCACACCCAGGGGACCAACACCGGCCATCTCACCGGCATCACTGCCGACCAGCGTGGAGCCGGCGCGGACAATCGCCGCCCCAAGCGAAACCCCATCGGCCTGATGAGTCGCCTCGATAAGATTCCTGCCCATACGGCCGGCAGCACCGGTGACTGCAATGCGTGTCATGCTCAATGTAATCCTGTTTGCTGAATGGTTAGAACGGTTGAATCCTTGAGCGGTTACCAGCTGATGTAGCTGTAGCCCTGCTCCTGTAACTCCATAATATCGGCGGCGCCAACCTGTACGACCTGGGCAAATTCCACCAGGTCCTCTTCGGTCCAGTTGAGGCTCTTCATGGTATTACCGCAGGCATGAAATTCCACCCCGTAATGGGCGAGCGATGAGACACGCTGACGGATCTCATCTTTGACTTCACGCCCCGGTTTCTTGCCAAGGATATGGATGCCCTGTGCAAATGCCACCACGACGATTTTGACGTTATCGCCATACTTGCGCAGCATCTCGCCAACGGAGAAGATCACGTGATCCTGGTAATCCAGGCTGGCGTGATTGAACTGGTAAACCACCTTGTGATCCGGCTCATCACCGGGAAAGTGCAAGTCGTCCACACTCTCGGCTGACTGCGCAGAAGCTCTCTGGCTACCCAGGGCCGCAACACCGACACCGGCCAGGGCACCACCCAACAGACGACGGCGCACGCCATCGAATCCCTTTTTCAAAACAGAATCATGCTTCTTCTCTGACATGGCTGCCTCCTGATGAGTGCCTGATTGCATAAAGGCAACAATGCCACCTTCCTTCTTTATCGGCAATGTTGCCAGCGCTATACCGGGGCAGGATGTTTGCCCGCACCTGACTAGAACTTCATATCTTCAAAGAACTTCTTTACGCCGTCCAGCCATGAGTGATGTCTGGGACTGTGCTTGTTATCCCCTTCCATGCTCTCTTCGAACTCACGCAGCAGCTCTTTTTGCTTGCTGTTGAGGTTCACGGGTGTCTCCACCATGATCTTGCACATGAGGTCACCAACGTGACTGCTGCGCACCGACTTAACCCCTTTTCCGCGTAGACGGAACAACTTGCCGCTCTGGCTCTCGGCAGGGACCTTCAGCTTGACCCGGCCATTCAGGGTGGGAACCTCCAGTTCGCCGCCCAGCGCGGCGGTGGTAAAGCTGATCGGCACCTCGCAATAGAGATCATTCCCGTCACGCGTAAAGATAGAATGCTCACGCACACTGATCTGGACATAGAGGTCACCCGGCGGGCCACCATTCTCTCCGGCCTCACCCTCACCGGAAAGGCGAATGCGATCACCGTTATCCACACCCGGCGGAACCTTCACGGAGAGGGTTTTCTGCTTCTGCACACGCCCCTCGCCATGACAGGCCGGGCAGGGATCAGAGATAATCTGTCCGTTTCCATGACACTGCGGACAGGCCTGCTGTACAGAGAAAAAGCCCTGCTGCATGCGTACCTGGCCGTGGCCATGGCAGGTCGGACAGGTAACCGGAGAGCTGCCTTTTTGGGCACCGCTGCCGCCACACTCCTCACAGGCAACAAAGGTGGGGATACGGATCTTTACCGTGGTACCGGCGACCGCCTCTTCCAGGGAGATTTCAAGGTTATAACGCAGGTCGGCACCGCGATAGACACGCTGGCCACCACGACCACCGCCACCGAAGATATCCCCAAAGACATCACCGAAGATATCGGAGAACGAGGCCCCGCCACCGCCAAAGCCGCCGGGACCACCTCCGCCCATGCCGCCTTCCACGCCGGCATGACCGAACTGATCATAGGCGGCGCGCTTTTGCGCATCGGAGAGCACATCGTAGGCCTCACGGGCCTCACCGAACTTTGCCTTCGCCTCTTCGTCGTCGGGGTTGCGGTCGGGGTGGAACTTCATCGCAAGCCGCTTGAAGGCCTTCTTGATCTCGGCCTCGGTGGCGTTGCGCTGAACACCCAGCACCTCATAGTAATCGCGTTTCGACATAATGTTATACGTTGCTTCCTGAATTCATTGATCGGACAACGGCCCGGTTACGGATTCCCACACAGACACGCCGCCATGGCAGGCGGCGTTCTATAAAACAGGGCGCCAGACAATGGCGGAAAGGGGCGCAGCCCCCTCCACCACTGCCTGACAATCACGACAGCAGCCGCTTACTTCTTGTTGTCGTCAACCTCTTCAAACTCGGCATCGACGACATCGTCACCGCCGGCGGCCTGCTCGCCCGCACCGGCGTCTGCTGCACCGGCCTCGGCACCGCCCTGCTCCTGATTCTGTGCATAGAGCTTCTCTGCCATCTTACCAGAAGCCTCGGTCAGCGCCTTGGTCTTGGCCTCGATATCGTCCTTGTCATCGCCCTTCATTGCCTCTTCCAGATCCTTGATGGCCGCCTCGATCTTCTCCTTCTCGTCGGCCTCCAGTTTGTCACCCAGCTCATCCATGGACTTGCGAGTGGCGTGGATCATGGAGTCAGCCTGGTTACGGGCAGAGACCAGCTCGTGGAACTTCTTGTCCTCGTCGGCATGGGCCTCGGCGTCCTTGACCATCTTTTCGATCTCCTCGTCGTTCAGGCCGGATGAGGCCTTGATGACGATGTTCTGCTCCTTGCCGGTGCCCTTGTCTTTGGCGGAGACATTGAGGATACCGTTGGCATCGATATCGAAGCTCACCTCGATCTGCGGCACACCGCGCGGCGCCGGCGGGATGTCGGCCAGGTCGAAACGACCCAGCGACTTGTTGGCCGCCGCCTGCTCACGCTCGCCCTGCAGCACGTGTACAGTCACCGCAGTCTGATTGTCATCGGCGGTTGAGAATATCTGGCTCGCCTTGGTCGGGATGGTGGTGTTCTTGTCGATGAGTTTGGTCATCACACCGCCCATGGTCTCGATACCGAGGGAGAGCGGGGTTACGTCCAGCAGCAGCACGTCTTTCACATCACCACCGAGTACACCGCCCTGGATGGCAGCACCGACGGCAACGGCCTCATCAGGGTTGACGTCCTTACGCGGCTCCTTGCCGAAGAAGTTCTGCACCTGCTCCTGCACTTTGGGCATACGGGTCATACCGCCGACGAGGATAACATCGTCGATCTCGGAGGCGGAGACACCGGCATCTTTCATCGCAACTTTGCAAGGCTCAATGGAGCGGCTGATCAGCTCTTCCACCAGTGACTCGAGTTTGGCGCGGGTCAGCTTGATGTTGAGGTGCTTAGGACCGCTTGCATCGGCGGTAACGTACGGCAGATTGACCTCGGTCTGCTGGCTGGAGGAGAGCTCGATCTTGGCCTTCTCCGCCGCCTCTTTCAGGCGCTGCAGTGCCAGCGGATCGTTGTGCAGGTCAATGCCCTGCTCCTTTTTAAACTCCGCAGCGAGGTAATCGATAATGCGCAGGTCAAAATCCTCACCACCGAGGAAGGTATCACCGTTGGTGGAGAGCACCTCGAACTGATGCTCACCGTCGATTTCGTTGATCTCGATGATAGAGATATCGAAGGTACCGCCACCCAGGTCGTAGACAGCGATCTTGCGATCACCGCCCTTCTTGTCCATACCGAAGGCCAGAGCCGCGGCAGTCGGCTCATTGATGATGCGCTTGACCTCAAGGCCGGCAATCTTGCCCGCATCCTTGGTGGCCTGACGCTGTGAGTCGTTGAAGTAGGCAGGCACGGTGATGACCGCTTCGGTCACCTCTTCACCGAGATAGTCCTCGGCGGTCTTTTTCATCTTCTGCAGCACCTTGGCGGAGATCTCAGGCGGTGCCATTTTCTTACCCTTCACCTCGACCCAGGCATCACCATTGTCCGCCTTGGTGATTTTGTAAGGCACCATATTGATGTCCTTCTGCACCTCGGCATCCTCAAAACGGCGGCCGATAAGGCGCTTAATCGCAAACAGGGTGTTGTCCGGGTTGGTAACGGCCTGGCGCTTGGCCGATTGGCCAACCAGAATCTCTTCATCGTCCTTGCTGTAGGCAATGATGGACGGGGTGGTGCGATCGCCCTCGCTGTTTTCGATAACGCGCGGCTTTCCACCGGCCTCCATCACTGCAACGCAGGAGTTGGTTGTACCCAAATCGATACCGATAATCTTGCCCATAATTCTCACTCTCCAGATTCAGTTTTATCCCGTCTGACCGGGAAAATAATTTCTATGCCGTTAATAAGGTCTTTAAGCGTTAAATCAAGTCCGCCAATTCATTTATGAAGATTACGAAGCCTTGCTCACCACCACCATGGCGGGGCGCAGCAGGCGATCATTCAGCGAATATCCCTTCTGCATGACGGCCATGACCGTGTTCGGTTCATGCTCGGCCGACTCCTGCATAGTCATCGCCTGATGCCACTCCGGATTGAAGGCCTCGCCCACCGGGTTGATCTCCTTGACACCGAACTTTTCCAACGCCGAGGTAAACATCTTCAGGGTCAGCTCGGTACCTTCGCGTAATTTATCGGCCACCTCATGATCGCTGCCCTCTGCAGCCGACAGCCCCATCTCCAGACTGTCCTTCACCGGAAGCAGTTCCTGGGCAAATTTTTCCAGGCCGAACTTGTGCGCATTCTCGATATCACGCTGGGCGCGACGCTGGCTGTTTTCCAGCTCTGCCTGGACACGAACGACCTTCTCCCAGTTCTCCTCTGCCTTGGCATGCGCCTCTTCCAAGAGTCGGGCCAGATCTTCGCTTGAGGCCTCATCGGAGGCCGCTGCTTCGGCTTCGGTCTCAACCTGCCCTTCGACAGCGGTCCCGGTTTCATCTTCGGGAGACTTGCTCTCTTTGCTCATTCATACACTCCGTTATTACTCATTTGCCTGCTTGCCACTGCTGGCAGCAACACCGTTAGCTACCCCACCGTGTGGGGGGTTATTTCATCTGATTCAAGGAGGCACCCAGCAATTGTGCTGTCACATCGACAATGGGAATGACCCGATCATAGGCCATACGGGTAGGACCGATCACGCCCAGCACCCCCATCACTTCCCCTTCAACCTGGTACGGCGAGGTCACCACGCTGCACTCATCCAGTACCTCGTAGCCCGACTCATCACCGATAAACAGCTGTACCCCATCGGCATCCACAGCCTGGTCCAGTAGCTGCAAGATATCCCGTTTCTGGTTGAAAGCGTCGAACAACTTGCGCAGCTTGTCGAGATTGGCCATCTCCTCATAGGACATGAGGTTGGTCTGTCCATCCAGCAGGTAATCACCGCTCTGCTCATCTTCGGTGAAGATATGCTGCGCCATCTGCACCGCGTCAGCCATCAGCTGATTCATATGACTGCGGGTATCATCCATCTCGCCGAGCAGCGCCTGACGAGCCTGGCGCAGGTCGCGCCCGGCACAAACCGCATTCAGGTAGTTGGCGATCTGCTGCAACTCCGATGCGCTGTAGTTGCGTCGAGTCTGGATAATGCGGTTCTGCACCTCCTGCTCGTTGACCACCAGAATCACCAGTACCCGATTGTGCGAAAGGGGCAAGAACTCCACCTGGCGCAACGCGATCAGTTTGCGCTTAGGTACCATCACCACCCCCGCCATGGAGGTAACCTCCGAGAGCTGGCGCGAGGCGGTTGCCAGA
>JBEPXU010000083.1:0-8769 GCA_041641735.1 Ectothiorhodospiraceae bacterium | reverse complement strand
TGCCTATACCCGTGAACACCTTGAGCTGTTGAATAATATTGCCGGTCAGGTCTCTCATGGTTTTGAGAAGACCGTCGTGGCAGAGAACCTGGTGATCTCTGCCGTTACCGGTCTTGCCAAACTCGCGGAGAATCGTGATCCGGAGACGGGCGATCACCTGATTCGTATGGCCCGTTATTCTGCCCTGATCGCCGAAGAGCTGGGGCGTGAAGGCCCTTATGCCGGTCAGCTGTCTGCGGCGATGGTGCGGGATATCTTTCGTTTTGCCCCGATGCATGACATTGGCAAGGTCGGGGTTGAGGACAGCATATTGCTCAAGCCTGGCAGGCTCACTCCGGAGGAGCGTCAGGCGATGGAACGCCACCCTGTGATCGGGGGAGAGGTTCTGCGTCGCTGCGAAATGCAGATGAATGCAGTCGGGCATAGTGTGTTCCAAACCGGTATTGAGATCGCCGAGTGTCATCATGAAAAGTATGACGGGAGCGGTTATCCAAACGGCTTAAGTGGTGAGGCGATTCCACTGTCGGCGCGTATTGTCGCTGCTGCCGATGTGTTTGACGCCCTGACTTCCAAACGCCCCTACAAGAGTGCCTGGCCGATTGAGAAGGCACTTGCGTTTTTCGACGAGCAGCAGGGGCGCCACTTCGAGCCGGCGGTCGTGGAGGCAATGCGGCGAGCAATGCCTCGCATACTGGAAGTCTACGGGCAGCTCAAGCATGTTTGAGTCTTGTTGTGGGCGTTTTGAAAAGCTGTTCTTATTGGGTGATAAAATATATGTAAGTCACTGGAATATTAGAGAAAAGTAATTTATAGAAATTTTATGGTCAGGCTAAGAGTGAGCGGCTATACTCGATTTTGCGTGCTCGTTTTGGCGCTTGGGAAGGTAGAAATTCTTGTGCACTCTTGAGTACAAAAACAGAACGCAAGGATACGTGTTTTAATTTGTTTGAGGTTCAACTTATGCGCAATGGTACAGTTAAATGGTTTAACAACACCAAGGGGTTCGGCTTTATTGCGCCGGCCGAAGGGGGGGAAGATGTCTTTGTGCACTTCTCGGCGATTCAGGGTGAGGGTTACCGTACTCTCAATGAAGGCCAGAACGTCAACTTTGAAGTAGAGCAGGGACCCAAGGGGCTGCAGGCAACCCAGGTCAACGTCTCAGAGTAATTCCAGATTTCCTGCCACAAAGGCCCCGCTTTCAGGCGGGGCCTTTGCGTTTGCGCTTTTGGAGTATCGAAAGCAAGGCTTTATGTAGCCGCTAATAACTTATTGATAATGAGTGCCTAATTCTGCTTATTTGCGAAACCCCCCGCACTTTTGTGTGGAAATTTCCAATCGCGCGGTTTTATTTTCCCAAAATGCCCCTATTGATAGATGGGAATGGTCGGCGTACTATACCCGACCTAAATTCTTGGTTGTTTGTGTTAATTGTTAAAGATAAGGAGATAGGATAGTGGGCGTATTAGTAGGCCGCGAGGCTCCCGATTTTACCGCCAATGCAGTACTGGGCAGTGGCGAGATTGTTCCCGATTTCAACCTGAAGACTCACATCAAGGGCAAGTACGCGGTAGTTTTCTTCTACCCGCTGGACTTCACCTTCGTTTGCCCCTCCGAGCTGATCGCCTTCGATCACCGCCTGGAAGAGTTCAAGAAGCGTAACGTCGAGGTTATCGGTGTCTCCATCGATTCCCACTTCACCCACAACGCCTGGCGCAACACCGCCATCAACGACGGTGGTATCGGTGAAGTGAAGTACCCGCTGGTTGCCGACATCAACCACGCCATCTGCCAGGCGTACGACGTTGAGCACCCCGAGGCCGGTGTTGCCTTCCGTGCCTCCTTCCTCATCGACACCGCCGGCAACGTTCGTCACCAGGTGGTTAACGATCTGCCGCTGGGCCGTAACATCGACGAGATGATCCGCATGGTCGACGCTCTGCAGTTCACCGAAGAGCACGGTGAAGTCTGCCCTGCTGGCTGGAACCAGGGCGACAAGGGTATGAAGGCGACTCCTGACGGTGTTGCCGAGTACCTGGGCGAGAACGCCGATAAGCTGTAAATCTTTCGGGATTTTCAGATTTGAAAAAAGCCGGGGGCGCAAGCTTCCGGCTTTTTTTATGTGTCGTGATCGCGACACCATGCATAAAGCCCGGGCACAAAAAAACCGGGCCAATGACCCGGTTTTACCGATACCTCTGCTGTGGACAGGGGCTGGGTTAGTCCCGGCCGGCTCCCGCACTGCGAGCGCGCCCGCCACCTGCTGGACGTTTGTGATGAATCGCCGGTTTGCGACCGGAGTTGGCACCGGGCTTGCCGCCGAAACGGCGTTTCTGGCCGTAGCCGCCGCCGGGACGGCGTTTGCCACCGTTTCGGTTGGCAAACGGTTTCGGTTCCGGGTGGCGAGGCTCCAGACCATCCAGCACCAGGCGGTTGAGCTTGCTGCCGGTCAGCTTCTCGATACGGGCAACTTTGTCCCACTCCTGCGGACCGACCAGTGAGAAGGCGGTACCGGAGGCGCCGCCGCGACCGGTGCGGCCGATGCGGTGGATGTAATCTTCGGCTGCCATCGGCAGGTCGAAATTGATCACGTGACTGATGCCCTTGATATCGATGCCGCGAGCGGCCACATCGGTGGCGACCAGTACCCGGCACTGACCGCGACGCATACGCTCGACGGTGCGACGACGGGCACCCTGGCTCATATCGCCGTGCAGGGCGGCGCTGCGATGTCCCAGCTCGCGCAGTTGCTTGGCCAGGTCGTCGGCGCCGCGTTTGGTCGCGGTGAAGACCACGGCCTGGGTCAGGGCCTCCTGCTCCAAGTGATGCGAGAGCAGTGCCTGTTTGTGGCGGAAATCATCGGCCTGGTGGATATGTTGCTCGATGGAGTCGTGGCTGACCTTGACTCCGGCGATCTGGATTCGCTTCGGCTCGTTCAACAGGCGGCGTGATACGTTGCGCACCTCACCCTCAAGGGTGGCGGAGAAGAGCAGGGTCTGACGTTCTGCCGGCAGGGCGGCGGCGATACGCTCGACATCCTCGACAAAACCCATATCGAGCATGCGGTCAGCCTCGTCCAGTACCAGCATCTCCAGGCGGCTGAAGTCCAGGCGTCCGTTTTCGAAATGGTCAATCAGGCGACCGGGGGTGGCCACCAGCAGGTCGAGCGGCTGGCGCAGCATCTTGATCTGCGGCGGATAGGGCATTCCACCGACCACGGTGGCCGAGCGCAGTCGGCTGAATTTGCCAAGGTCCCGGATCGCTTCGGTGACCTGGGTGGCCAGTTCACGGGTGGGGGTGAGGATCAGGACCCGCGGACCGTGGCCGGCGGCGGGTTTGTTATTCAACAGTCGCTGTAGAGCAGGCAGGACAAATGCGGCGGTCTTACCGGTGCCAGTCTGCGCCGATGCCATCAGGTCGTGCCCTTCCAGGGCGACGGGGATGGCCTGCTTCTGGATATCAGAAGGCGATTCGAAGCCACAGGCCTGTACGGCACGCAGCAGGTTTTCGTCAAGATTGAGGTCTGTAAAAGACAAAATAGCTCCTTATCCATCCACTGAAGGACGGAAATAAAGGCGGGGATGGTTTCCCGGATAGAAAAATACTCGCGCCCCGGTTTTCCGGGGTTAGCGCCGTGGTCCAAGTTGTCGCCCGATGTAAATAGGGGGCGGGTTGTCGCTAACCCTAGGGCGGTGAACATCACGGCGGGAGGTCAGAGACGATATGTGCGTGGCCGGATCGGCTTAATAGGAGGGATCAGACTGGCACTCGCATTCCCTGCGAATCGCTCACTATACGCGTGCCTGGGGCGAAAAGCCACAGAAATATCAGTGCTGTATCATGATACCCGCTGGGCTTCTTCAAGAAGAGACTTCCCGAACGGCACTCTTTGCGGATAAAGTATGTCCCAGTTTTTGCTGACCGGCTGCCTGTGTCGAGCGCTCTGTTGCTCGGGCGAAGGGGCCGGTTGTTTTTATGCTTGAAGGAGAATGAAGAATGTTTGGTGAACACCACGACCTGGTCCATGAACTGCCTGAGTATCGCGATAAGATCCATGCGATGAAAACCAGCAATGCCCATTTTTCCAAATTGTTTGACGAGTACCACGAGCTGGATCATGAGATCCGCCGTATTGAGCAGGAGATTGAAACCCCTTCCGATGAGTACACCGAGGAGCTGAAGAAAAAGCGCCTGAGCCTGAAGGATGAGCTGCTAGCGATGCTTAAGGAAGGCTAGGTTATCAGGCGTTGTCGAATCAGGGGCCTTTGCGGGCCCCTTTTTTGTTTCAGCCGCTGTAGTAATGGCGTCGCAGCAGGTTTTTGGTGAATGAGGGGCGCAGATAGTAGCCCCTGGGATTGGTGAGGATAGCTTCCCCCTCTGCTCCGATACTGCGGCAGCGAACCCGGGAGTTGGCGGCCTTGGGGCGTATTTGAAGCACTGTACCCATGCGGGCGGTGATCTGTTCCAGCTCCCCCATGCAGATCATCTCGGTCAGCTCCTCCCAGTCCTGTCGCAGCAGCGCCTGTTCCTCACTATCGGGGCTCCAGAGCAAGGCGCTGCCAACACGACGCTGGGCCAAGGGAGTGGCAGGATCGGCCTCCACCGGCAGCCACAGTACACGTGAGAGTTTGCGGCAAATCCAGCTGCTCTCCCAGTTAGGCTCCAGCCCTTCCTCCAGTGGAACGGTACATACGTAGGTCGATTCCCGTGGAAGCCCTTTGCGGTCAATCGGCAGGGTTTTCAGTTCAACACCGATAGCGCGAAAGTCCGGTTCGGCCAGGGATTGGGCATCGGCGCCAAGCGCCATCTCGACCAGTTGGCCCACCCACCCTTTTTGCCGTTTCAGATTCTCCGGCACGGCAATGCCGCAACGTTCGGCAAGCGCTTGCAGGGGAAGGCCTGCAATGGCATGACAGCGGGCGAGTAACTCCTGTTCACTTTGCGGGGGAGGTGGGGGTGTTTGCATGGGCGTATGATGGCCCGGGCTTTGGTGGCTGTCCAGAGGAGCGCTTGAAGGCAGTGCACGGCACCCCCATTCAGAAGTATTGTCGACCACAACATCAATTAAGGAGAGACCATGACGTCCCAAGTTCTGCCCGATCAGGCCCTGGACCAGTTGTTTCGTGAGGCGCGTAGTTACAACGCCTGGCAGGAGAGGGAGGTCAGTGATGCGCTGTTGCATGAGCTCTACGAGCTGATGAAGTGGGGCCCGACCAGCGCCAACAGTTCCCCGGCCAGGATTGTTTTCGTCACGAGTGAGGAGGCAAAACAGCGCCTTAAACCCTGCCTCAAGGAGGGTAATGTGGAAAAATCCATGACCGCACCGGTGGTGGCGATTATCGGCATGGATATGGAGTTCCATGAGCAGCTCCCCAAGCTCTTCCCCCATACCGATGCACGCTCCTGGTTTGAGGGCAATCAGCCCAAGATTGAGGAGAATGCCATGCGCAACAGCTCCCTGCAGGGTGCCTATCTGATGATGGCGGCACGTGCCCTTGGATTGGATTGCGGTCCGATGTCCGGTTTTGACAACTCTACGCTCGAGGCGGCCTTCTTCCCGGACGGCAAGGTTAAGGCGAACTTCATTTGTGCCCTCGGCTACGGGTCTAGCGAACAGCTCTATCCGCGTGGCCCTCGCTTGAGCTTCGAGGAAGCCTGCCGCATCGAGTAGTCGCAGCCCTATGTTATGCTCCGGAGCATGGTTCTAAAGCCGGGGAGGCGAGCCGATGCGGCGGATAGTGATACTAGTGATGGGGTTATTGCTGACGGTGGACGTTGCGGCGTCCCCGGCACAGGAGCAGACCTATTCACGACAGGACCCCTCTGGGCTGTCAGGGCCTGTGATGGTCCTGCGCAAAGGGGTGGAGACGCTTACCGGTTACCTGGATGCCAACCGGGACTTCACTCCCGAGCAGTTGCGCCAGTTCCTGGAGGAGGACATCGGCCCGTACTTTGATTTTCAACGGATGAGTTACTGGGCGGCCGGGCCGCTCAATCGCTATTTTACACCGCAACAGCGTCAGCGTTTTACCGATTTGTTTAAACAGCGGTTTATGGGATCGATGGCGCGGCAATTAAGCGGTTATCGGCATACCCGGCTGCAGTATTTACGACCGCTGGGTAACCCGCAGCAAGGGGATGTCACCCTCGGTGTGCGTGTCTATAGTGACAACGCTTACCCGGTGCAAATTGATTTCAGGCTCCATCGCGGCCAGAAAGGCTGGAAGGTTTACGACGTGATGGCCAATGGCAGTAGCGCTATCGCCTATTACCGAAATCAATTTGGCATGCTGGCACGCCAGTACGGCGTAAGTGGTCTGCTGATGCGTATGGGCTCGCAGCCGGCTAGCGATGGCTAGGTCGTCGACTTATTAGCCTGACGACTGGAGTTGGGAAACATATTTCCGGGTCAGTTTAATAAAGCGGGGCGTCGGTCCGACATCCTCAAAGATCGGATCGCCGTCCTCGTCTTCCGCCACTACTTTGTCACCCTGAATATAGGGAAATGCCCCCTCCAGTTCATGCAATGCGGTGATCAGCAACTCGGCAAGCAGCTCATCGGCGCTCTTGCCCGGATACATCTCCTGCAGGGCGTGAATCTTGGCCAGTTCATGGCGCGGAAGGTTGAGGGTTAATTCATGGAGAGGTTCGTTGTTTTGAGCGCGCTGCTCCCACTGTTTTAACAGCTGCTGTATCTTCATCGGCTCCTCCATCATGGTGCAATTGCCTGTGATGTAAAGTGTAGCCGAGGGCTCAGGATTTCGCTTTAGCGTTTCCAGTGTCCCGATTTGCCGCCGGCCTTCTCAAGCAGGCGGATACCCTCCATCGTCATACCCTTGTCCACTGCCTTGCACATATCGTAAATGGTCAGCAGGGTAACCTGCACGGCGGTGAGGGCCTCCATTTCCACGCCGGTCTGACCGCTGGTCTGGACGGTGGCGGTGCAGTGAACCGTGTTCTCCTGTTCCTGTGGGGTAAGCTCGATATTTACCTTACTCAGCATCAGGGGGTGGCAAAGCGGGATAAGGTCCGAGGTCTTCTTGGCGGCCATTATGCCGGCAATACGGGCAACACCAAGTACGTCGCCCTTCTTTGCCTCACCTTTGAGGATGAGAGAAAGGGTTTGCGGTTGCATGGTGATGCGGCCTTCGGCCACGGCGATTCGCTTGGTGACGTTTTTCTCACCCACGTCCACCATGTGGGCCTCACCCTCGCTGTTGAAATGGGTCAATTCGCTCATAATCTAGACTCATGAGACGGCAAGTCGCCGTCGTTGGTTGCATAGGGCAATCATGATAGGCTCACGCCATGCATGGCGCAAACTGCATGCGCCGTTTTCCGAGGATAAGCTGATGACGGTTAAGGTAAAGTTTTTTGCCAGCCTCAAGGAACAGATGGGCTGTGATGGCGCCACAGTGGAGATCGGTGAGGTGGCCACCGCTGCCGATGTCTGGTTGGCCGCCTCCGGGGGCAAGGCGCTGCCGAATAATGTACTCGTTGCCGTTAACATGGAGTACTGCGACCCCAACCAGCAGGTCAATAGTGGCGATGAGGTTGCCTTTTTTCCGCCGGTGACCGGAGGCTGATGTGAAGGTCGAGATCCATGACACTCCGTTTCAACCCTGGGAGCGGCTGCAACGCTATGAGAGCGGGGTCGTGGCGCAGCAGCACCCGGGCAAGTATGGGGCCAGTGCGGTGTTTGTCGGGACCATGCGTGACTTCAACGAGGGTGATGAGGTCAAGGGCATGACCCTGGAGCACTATCCGGGGATGACCGAGAAGGAGCTGGAACGGATCATCGGTGAGGCACGTGAGCGCTGGCAATTGCTGGATGAGCTGATTATTCACCGTGTCGGTGAGCTGTTACCCAATGAGCCTATTGTTCTCGTCGCGGTATGGTCGGCTCATCGCAAGGATGCCTTTGAGGCCTGCCGCCATATCATGGAGGCGCTCAAGTCCCGCGCACCATTCTGGAAAAAGGAACAATTGGATCAAGGAGCCCGTTGGGTTGAGAAAAACACCGACGGCTATTGAACGTTATTGACCCCTGTAATTAAAAAGGTATTTGCATGTCCCACTTGAGTGAAGAACAACTGGCCGAATTGAAACAGACCCTGGAGGTCCAGCGTAGTCAGTTGCGTCAGGATATTCGCGACGAACTGCTGCGTACCGATGAAGAGCAATATGGAGAGTTGGCCGGGCAGGTGCACGATACGGGTGATGAGTCGGTGGCCGATCTGTTGGCGGATATCAACACGGCTGTGATCAGTCAGTCTATCAAGGCACTTCGCGAGGTTGAGGCGGCACAGGAGCGTATGCGCGAGGGCTATTACGGTCGCTGTGAGGATTGCGAGGTGGAGATCCCCTTCGAACGCCTGAAGGCCTATCCCGCGGCCCGCCGATGTATCCAGGATCAGGAGCGTTACGAAAAGCTCCACGACGAGGGTAAGGCGAGTCTCTGATTGACCTTGTTGGAGCGACGGTCTCCGCCGCTCATTGACGAATACTTTCGCGACCGGGGCGGTCGCTCCCACACCACCTGAAGATGATAGGCCGGGCAGCGATGCCCGGCTTTTTTGTTTTGATGACCGGGCAGGAAGGTTTTGTCTGTAGGAGCGACCGTCCCGGTCGCGATGAAGCAGGGTCATCGCGATGGGGGACCGTCGCTTCAACGGGTTGCAGGGTGAACTATTTCTGGTCGCGGGGTTTGGTGCCGGGGACGTCGCGGATCTCGAACTCCATCGTCTCCAGGTCGCCGATGATATAGCTGGC
>JBEPXU010000082.1:0-8772 GCA_041641735.1 Ectothiorhodospiraceae bacterium | reverse complement strand
GGCCGAGGCCGATCTGCGCGAGGTGATGAATATCCCGTCCAACTACAAGGTGCTGTTCCTGCAGGGTGGTGCCTCCAGCCAGTTCGCCATGGTGCCGATGAACCTGCTGCGAGGCGCCGGCAAGGCCGACTACATCCTCACCGGTTCCTGGGGTAAGAAGGCGATCGCCGAGGCCAAGCGTTACTGTGATGTGAATGTCGCCTTCGATGCCTCTGCCGACAGCGGCAAGTTTACCTTCGCCCCGTCGCAGGGTGATCTGAATCTCTCAGACGATGCCGCCTACGTCCACTACACCCCCAATGAGACCATCGAGGGCGTGGAGTTTCCCTATGTGATTGACACTAATGGTAAGCCGCTGGTGGCGGACATGTCTTCCACTATCCTTAGCCGTCCGATGGATGTCTCCCAATACGGCGTGATCTACGCCGGTGCACAGAAGAATATCGGCCCGGCGGGTTTGACCGTGGTGATCGTACGCGAGGACCTCATTGGCGAGGTGATCGACCACACCCCGGTAATGTTCAACTACGAGACCCACGCCAAGGCCGATTCCATGTACAACACTCCGCCCACCTACGCCTGGTATCTGGCCGGCCTGGTGTTCGACTGGCTCAAGCAGGGCGGTGGTCTGGAGAAGATGGCAGAAACCAACAAGCGCAAGGCGGACAAACTCTACGGCGCCATCGACGGTTCCGACTTCTACGCCAATCCGGTGGCGCCCGAGTGCCGCTCCTGGATGAACGTACCGTTCACCCTGGCCAACCCGGACCTGGATGCCACCTTCCTGTCCGAAGCGAAAGAGCAGGGCCTGGTTACCCTGAAGGGGCACCGCTCTGTTGGTGGCATGCGCGCCTCCATCTACAACGCCATGCCGGAAGAGGGCGTCGATGCCCTGGTCAGCTTCATGGCCGACTTCGAAAAGCGTAATGGTTAATCACTATATTTACCGCAAAGGACGCAGAGGGCCGCTCCATGACATCCTGTCATCGCGGCACTTGTGCTTCCATGCACATCGCGCGGAGGACGCAGAGATTGTTAAGGCTTGCATAGCTGTTTTGGATTGGACGGAAGTACGGGTTACTTGATCTTCTTTGCGGCCTCTGCGAACTCTGCGTTATCAAAAGGGGTTAAGGGGGAATAAAAATGCATAAAATTTTGACGTTGAATAATATCTCAGCGGCCGGTCTGGATCGTCTGCCGCGGGATAGTTACGAGGTCGCTTCCGAGTTCACCTCTCCGGATGCGATCCTGCTGCGTTCGTTCAAGATGCACGACATGGATATCCCCGCTTCACTGAAGGCGGTGGGCCGTGCCGGTGCCGGTGTGAATAATATCCCGGTCGATAAGATGAGTGAGCAGGGCATCCCGGTTTTCAACGCCCCGGGAGCCAACTCCAATGCAGTCAAAGAGCTTGTGATTGCCGGTATGTTGATGGCCTGTCGCAATATCCCGCAGGCATGGGATTTTGCCCGCAACCTGGAAGGCAGTGACGCGGAGATCAACAAGCAGACCGAAGCAGGAAAGAAAAACTACGGTGGTTTCGAGTTGCCGGGGCGTACCCTTGGTGTGGTTGGTCTCGGTGCTATCGGCGTGCGTATCGCCAATGCGGCGATTGCGCTGGGGATGAATGTTATTGGTTTTGACCCGGGCATTACCGTGCGCGGGGCATGGCAGTTGGATGCGGCGGTCAAACAGGCAGGCAGTGTGGATGAACTGCTGAGTCATTCGGATTTCATTACCTTCCACGTGCCGCTGGTCGATGCTACGAAAAACCTGATTAATGCCGATCGCCTGAAAACGATGAAGGACAATGTTGTTGTGCTTAATTTCGCCCGTGGCGGTATCGTCGACGATGAGGCGATGGTCAAGGCGCTGGACGAGGGCAAGGCCTACGCCTATGTCTGCGACTTTCCCTCCAACCTGCTGAAGAACCACCCGAAGGTGATCACTCTGCCGCACCTCGGTGCCTCTACCCGCGAAGCGGAGGAGAACTGCGCCATCATGGTGGCGGATCAGGTTAAGGATTATCTGGAGAACGGTAATGTGGTTAATTCGGTGAATTTCCCCGAAGTGATTATGCCGCGCAGCGAGGGGGCCTTCCGCCTGGCGGTGGTCAACTCCAACGTGCCGAACATGCTGGGCCAGATCTCATCGGACCTGGCCAAGGCCGAGCTGAACATTATTGATATGCTGAACAAGTCCCGTGGCGATCTAGCCTACACCCTGGTGGACGTGGACAAGGAAGTGCCGCAGGCGATCATCGACGAGATCGCCGGCATCGACGGTGTACTGGCGGTCCGTGCCATAGGCTGAACCGAAAGAGACGAATGAGCAGCGAAGAGAAATTACAGGCGATACGCGAACGCATCGATGCGCTCGATGAGCAGTTGCAGTCACTGATCAACGAGCGTGCCTCATTGGCGCAGGAGGTGGCCGAGGTGAAGCTCGCCGCCGGCGAAGAAGCGGTGTTTTATCGCCCCGAGCGTGAGGCGCAGGTGCTGCGTCGAGTAAAGGAGCGCAACCAGGGGCCGTTGCCCGCCGAAGAGGTGGCGCGCCTGTTCCGCGAGGTGATGTCCGCTTGCCTGGCGCTGGAGCGCCAGACCGCAGTCGCCTTTCTCGGCCCGGAAGGGACCTTCTCCCACGAGGCGGTGCTCAAGCATTTCGGCCATTCGGTCAAGCCCGTGCCGCTGGCCGCCTTCGATGAGGTTTTCCGTGAGGTGGAGGCGGGCAGTGCCGACTATGCTGTGGTGCCGGTGGAGAACTCCACCGAAGGGGCGGTAAACTACACCATCGACCTGCTGTTAAAGACGCCGCTCAAGATTTGCGGCGAGGTGGAACTACGTATTCACGATCACCTGATGAGCAAGGCGTCGGATATTGCCTCGGTCAAGCGGATCTATTCCCATTCCCAGTCCCTCGCACAGTGTCGTGAATGGCTCGATGCCCATCTGCCTTCGGTGGAGCGCATAGCGGTGAACAGTAATGCTGAGGCGGCACGCCTGGCTTCTGAAGATGTCGAAGCCGCAGCGGTGGCCGGCAAGTCAGCCGCGGAGATGTATAGCCTGCCGCTGCTCGCCTCCAACATCGAGGACGAGCCGAATAACACCACCCGTTTTCTCATCGTCGGGCGTGAATCTGTGCCGCCCAGTGGCGAGGACAAGACCGCACTGCTGCTATCCACTCGCAACCAGCCCGGTTCACTGTTCAAACTACTCGAACCGATGGCGAAAAACGGTATCTCCATGACCCGTATCGAGTCCCGCCCCTCGCGGCAGGGAACCTGGGATTACGTCTTTTTCGTCGAGGTGCTGGGGCATCAGGACGATGAGGCGGTTGCCAGTGCGCTTGCCGAACTTGAAAAAGAGGCGGCGCTGTTCAAGGTGCTCGGTTCCTTCCCCAGAGCCGTTTTATAGTTCGAACACTGCGGAACGCAATTTCATGACCGATTTTTCCAAATATGCCACCCCGGGCGTGCTGGGGCTGCACCCCTATCAGCCGGGCAAGCCCATCGAGGAGCTTGAGCGCGAGTACGGTGTCACCAATATCGTTAAGCTCGCCTCCAACGAGAATCCGCTCGGCCCGTCACCGAAGGCGCTGGCCGCCATGCGTGGCGAGCTGGAGGATGTCTGGCTCTATCCCGACGGCAACGGTTTCGAGCTGAAGCAGAAGCTGGCGGCAAAGCACGGGGTGGAGATGAACCAGATCACCCTGGGTAACGGCTCCAGCGATGTGCTGGAGTTTGCCGTGCGGGTGTTCGTTACCCCTGAGCGCGAAGTGCTCTTCTCGCAGCACTCCTTCGCCCTCTATCCGATCCTGACCCAGGCGGTCGGCGGCAAGGCGGTGGTCGCTCCGGCAAACAACTGGGGGCACGACCTGGAGGCGATGAAGTCGCGTATTACCGAGCGTACCCGGGTGATCTTTATCGCCAACCCGAACAACCCCACCGGCACCTGGCTGGGTGCAGATGAGCTGGAGGCGTTCATCAAGGACGTTCCCAAGCATACCCTGGTGGTGGTGGACGAGGCCTACTTTGACTACGCCATCGACCCGGACACCGCTGCCGAGGGCTACCCGGATACCAGCAGCTGGGTGGCACGCTACCCCAACCTGATGGTGGCTCGTACCTTCTCCAAATCCTATGGCTTGGCCGGATTGCGCGTAGGCTATGCCATCTCACATCCCGAGGTGGCGGACCTGATGAACCGGGTGCGCCCGCCGTTCAACGTCAACAGTGTGGCCCTGGTGGCAGCGACCGCTGCATTGGACGATGAAGAACACCTCAAGCGTTCAGTTAAAATGAACGCCGACGGTCTGCGCCAGATAGAGGCGGGCTGCAAAGCGGCCGGTCTGGATTACATCCCCTCAGTGGGCAACTTCATTAGTATCGACGTGGGGCGTGAGTCCGGTCCGGTCTATGAAGCATTATTGAGAGAGGGGATCATCGTTCGCCCGGTGGCCAATTACGGTATGCCCAACCACCTGCGTGTCACGGTCGGTACCGCAGAGGAGAACGAGCGTTTTCTCACGGCACTGAACAAGGTGCTGGCAGAATGATTAAGCGTTTAACCATTGTTGGTGTTGGGCTTATCGGCGGTTCGCTGGCGCGGGCGCTGAAGGCCGCCGGTGCCTGTGAGGAGATTGTCGGCTGGGGCCGTTCCGAAGCCCCGCTGCAGAAGGCGCTGGAGCTGGGTGTGATTGATCGTGCCGAGACCGATATCGCGGCGGCGGTGCAGGGTGCCGACGTGGTGGTGATCGGCGTGCCGGTCGGTGCCATGAAACAGGTTCTCACCCAACTCAAACCGCACCTGGAACCACAGACGGTGGTGACCGATGTCGGTAGCACCAAGGGTTCAGTAGTGGCCGCGGCGCAAAGGGTGTTCGGCATCATGCCTCCGCGCTTTATTCCCGGCCACCCCATTGCCGGTACCGAGAAGAGCGGGGTGGAGGCGGCTTTTGCCGAGCTCTATAACGATCGCCGGGTGATTCTCACCCCCGATGAGGATAGCGACCCCGATGCGATAGCGTTGGTCCGCAAGCTCTGGGAGCAGGCCGGTGCCGAGGTGACCGAGATGTCGGTGGTACACCACGACGAGGTTCTTGCTGCCACCAGCCACCTGCCGCACATGCTCGCCTTCACCCTGGTAGATACCCTGGCACGGCTGGAGGATCACGATGATATCTTCCGCTTCGCGGCGGGCGGTTTCCGTGATTTCACCCGCATCGCCTCGAGCAATCCGCAGATGTGGCACGACATCTGTCTGAATAACCGCGATGCCCTGCTGAAGATGCTGCACCGTTTCGGTGAAGAGCTGGATACCCTGGTCGCTGCCATCGAAAAGGGCGACGGCGAGGCGTTGCTGGAGACCTTTGAACGGGCCAAGGCGGCGCGTGACGATTACTGTGAGAAGAGTTGCTGAAGAACATGAACGCAGAAAAGAACATTACTTTTAAGGTACAGCCCGGCGGCAGCCTTAACGGCGCCATGCGCGTACCCGGCGACAAGTCCATCTCCCACCGCTCCATCATGCTCGGTTCGCTGGCCGAGGGTGTCACCGAGGTAAAGGGGTTTCTGGAGGGGGATGACAGCCTCGCCACCCTGCAGGCCTTCCGCGACATGGGGGTGCAGATTGAGGGGCCGGAAAACGGCAATGTCACCATCCACGGTGTCGGCCTGCACGGCCTCAAGGCACCGCATGGGCCGCTGGACCTGGGCAACTCCGGTACCTCCATGCGCCTGCTGGCGGGATTGATGGCCGGTCAGGCCTTTGAGGTGGAGATGCACGGTGATGCCTCGCTTTCCAAGCGGCCGATGAAGCGGGTTACCGATCCGCTGATGCAGATGGGGGCGAAGGTCGATACCGCGGAGGGCGGTACACCACCGCTGAGTATCCATGGCGGTCAGGCCCTGCACGGTCTCCAGTACGATATGCCGGTGGCCTCGGCTCAGGTGAAATCCTGCCTGCTGCTGGCCGGTCTCTATGCCGATACACCCACCTGCGTTACCGAGCCGGCCCCGACCCGCGACCATACCGAGCGGATGCTGCGCGGCTTCGGCTATCCGGTGAAGGTGGAGGGCGCCACCGCCTGCGTCGAACCGGGCGGCAAGCTTTCCGCCACCACCATCGACGTACCGGCGGATATTTCCTCGGCCACCTTCTTTATGGTCGGTGCGGCCATCGCCGAGAATGCCGATGTGACCCTGGAACACGTCGGAATCAATCCCACCCGTATCGGCGTGATTAACATCCTGCGCCAGATGGGGGCGGAGTTGATGGTGACCAATGAGCGAGAGGTGGGCGGCGAACCGGTTGCCGATATCCGGGTGCGCTCCAGTCAGCTTAAGGGGATACGCATCCCTGAGGATCAGGTGCCGCTGGCTATCGACGAATTTCCGGCCCTGTTCGTTGCTGCGGCCTGTGCCGAGGGCGAGACGGTATTGACCGGCGCCGAGGAGCTGCGGGTCAAGGAGTCGGATCGCATACAGGTAATGGCGGACGGTCTGGTGGCGCTGGGCGTGGATGCCAAAGCCACCCCGGACGGCATCATCATCCAGGGCGGTGGCACAATCGGTTCAGGCACCGTGGAGAGCCACGGCGACCACCGTATCGCCATGTCCTTCGCCATGGCGGCGCTACGCGCCAGTGGCCCCATCACCATCAATGACTGTGCCAACGTCAACACCTCCTTCCCCGGTTTCGTCGACCTGGCTGCCGGGGCGGGACTGAAAATCAGTCAAACTGAATAACTCACCGCAAAGGCGCAGAGGACGCAAAGGTTTTTATGGCTATTGGCTGTCAGCTTACGGCTAAACCCTGCTGGAGCGGATGCCGCGCCAGGTGAGGCTAAACCTGTGGGAGCGGACGTCCCGGCCGCGATTCGAACCGTCCACTTCCACGGGGTTAGCCTCCCGAAAAATCCTTTGCGCCCTTTGCGCCTTTGCGGTGAATTAGGTTTTAAAAAGGTAGAAATTCATGAGCGATGTAATCCCGGTAATCACCGTCGACGGCCCCAGTGGGGTGGGGAAGGGCACCATTAGCCATCTGCTGGCGAAGAAGCTGGGCTGGCATTTCCTCGACAGCGGGGCGCTCTATCGTCTGACTGCACTGGCCGCTGTGCGCCACGACATGGCGCTGGAGGATGAGCCGGTGGTGGCAGAGATAGCCCGCAGTCTGGATGTGGAATTTCAGGCCACTGATGGGGGGGAGGTGAAGGTTCTGCTTGAGAATCAGGATGTTACCAACGATATCCGTACCGAACAGGCAGGTAATAATGCTTCGAAAGTGGCCGCTTTGCCGGCTGTTCGCGAGGCGCTTTTACAGCGTCAGCGTGACTTTGCAGCCGCCCCTGGCCTGATTGCTGACGGCCGGGACATGGGCACTACGGTCTTTCCCCGGGCGGCAGGAAAATTTTTTCTTACCGCCTCAGCGGCAGTGAGGGCAGAAAGACGCTATAAGCAGTTGAAAGAAAAGGGGTTCGATGCTAATCTGGATAGTCTGATCGAGGAGATCGAGCAACGCGATGAACGAGATCGTTCACGCAGCGCCTCCCCGCTCAGGCCAGCGGATGATGCGCTAACCATCGACACCTCTGACAAGAGCATCGATGAAGTCTTTGCCGAGGTGCTTTCGCACTGCGGTGAAATCATCCGTTAATTTAGGGGTACGGGCACGAGAAGCCCGTGCATTTGCAGGAACCAACAACCCGCTTTGCTCGCTGTATTTATGAGTATTGCGGCTTTTTCTATTTCAGGTTACATAGCGATGAGCGAAAGCTTTGCAGAACTTTTTGAAGAGAGCCTAAACGATACCCAAATGCGTCCCGGTTCCATTGTGTCCGGTACCGTTGTTTCCGTGGGTTCTGATGTTGTAGTTGTTAACGCCGGCCTCAAATCCGAGGGCATGATTCCGGTCGACCAGTTCCGTAATGAGAACGGTGAGATCGAGGTTGCTGTCGGTGATCAGGTCGACGTTGCACTGGAAGCCGTCGAAGACGGTTTCGGTGCCACCCGCCTTTCCCGTGAAAAGGCCAAGCGTGCCGAGTCCTGGAATCGCCTGGAGAAAGCGCACGACGCCGATGAGACCGTCACCGGTCGTATCATCGATAAGGTCAAGGGCGGCTTTACTGTTGAATTGCAGGATATCCGTGCCTTCCTGCCTGGCTCTCTGGTAGACGTGCGTCCGGTTCGTGACACCGCCTATCTGGAAGGCAAGGACCTTGAGTTCAAGGTTATCAAGCTCGATCGCAAGCGTAACAACGTTGTTGTTTCCCGCCGTGCCGTGGTTGAAAGCGAGAACAGCGAAGAGCGCGAAGCGCTGCTCGCCAGCCTGGAAGACGGCCAGGTCGTAAAGGGTATCGTCAAGAACCTGACCGACTATGGTGCCTTCGTCGACCTGGGCGGTATCGACGGCCTGCTGCACATCACCGATATGGCCTGGAAGCGTGTTAAGCATCCGAGCGAAATCGTTAACGTCGGTGACGAAATCGAAGTTAAGGTCCTCAAGTTTGACCGTGAGCGCAATCGTGTTTCCCTGGGCCTCAAGCAGCTTGGCGAGGATCCGTGGGAGGATATCACCCGTCGTTATCCCGAAGGCACCCGCCTGTTCGGCAAGGTTACCAACCTCACCGACTACGGCTGCTTTGTCGAGATCGAAGAGGGTGTCGAGGGTCTGGTTCACGTCTCCGAAATGGACTGGACCAACAAGAATATCCACCCCTCCAAGGTTGTTCAGCTGGGTGACGAGACCGAAGTTATGGTTCTCGACATCGACGCCG
>JBEPXU010000081.1:0-8805 GCA_041641735.1 Ectothiorhodospiraceae bacterium | reverse complement strand
TCCATCACCGACCGCGCCTCCTTGCGCACATCAAGGTGTGCATGGACCCGAGCGCCGAGCTGTAACAGCCGTGCCCCCAGCAGATAGTGACCGGAATCATCCCGCTCCACATAGCCCTGCTCCATCAGTGAGGCGAGGATGCGAAAGGCGGTAGAGGGGTGGAGCCCCGTCTCCGCCGACAGGATCTTGAGACTCGCATTCCCTTCGTTATCGCCAATGGCATCGAGCAGTTTCGCCATCCGCTCAATGACCTGAATAGAACCCGATTTACCTGCCATACAACCCCTCTATCATTTCGCATCGTGAAAACGATTATGTATTGTGAAATCCTAACTGTTTTCGTAAGGTATTGCAAAACGCCCCTCAACGGACCTGCCCGCAGTGCCCGCTGAGCGATGTGACTAAAGAGCAACCGAGGAGCACCGCCATGAGCACCACTGCCACCAACGCCATACCCACCAGCGATTTCCGCGACGGTATCCAGTACTACGGAGATGCCTGGCCCGAGTTCGACAACTACTGCGACAGCCCCGCCATCGCCGAGGGCCAGAGCGCCATCGCCAGTGCCGACGATGACAAGGCCGCCTATCAGACCCTGCTCGGTGCCGATGCGCTGCGCTATGTCACCCTGCAGATGTGCGGCTCCAAGGGCTCCGGCCACCCCGGCGGCTACGCCTCCAGTGCCGAGGCCCACGCCGCACTGATGATGCTGGGCCACACCAACATCGTCACCGAGGTGGGCCACCACGCCCCCGGTTTCTACAGCGCCATGTTCCTCGACTCCTCGCTGGAGGAGATGGGCATCCACACCATGAGCGATATGATGGAGCGCTTCCGCGAGAAGCACGGCCTGCTGGGCCACCTCTCCGGCGCCATCCCCGGCCTGCTGGCACCGGCCGGTCCCCTCGGCCAGGGCCAGCACTTCGCCATGGCCGGCGCGCTGCTGCACCCGGACAAGCTGTTCCCGGTCACCATCGGCGACGGCGGCATGGGCGAGCCCTACGTGCTCAACGCCATGATGCACTTCCACACCGCCTACCCGAAGGTCACCAACTTCCTGCCGACACTGATCTGGAACGGCTATAGCCAGGAGCACCACTCCATGGTCTCGCGCATGACCAACGAGGAGATGATCGCCTACTGGAAGGGGCACGGTTTCGAAGAGGTCGTGCTGGTCGATGCCAAGGCGTTCGACGACAGCGGACAGGAAGGCGCCTATGTCGACAGCTCCTACTTTTCCCACGGCCAACGCGTCGCCTTTGCCAAAGCGGTACTGCAGGGCGTCGACAAGGCGGCCAAATCGGCCATGGGCGGCACCCTCACCGCCTTCATCATCAAGCAGATGAAGGGCACCGGGGTGCACACCGTCGGCTCCAAGTCGCACAACCTCTACCCGGCCGACACCCTGGATGCACAGCACATCATCGATGGCCTCAAGCGCCGCGCCATCAGCGAGGAGGCCTGGCAGATCGTCCGCGATAACTTCACCCGTGCCGGCGGCGGCCCTGCGGTGAAAACCGTGGTCACCGAATCCGAGCTGGAGCTGACGCCGCTGGGCAAGCTGGAGATGCAGGATTTCCCCAAGGGCGAGAAGGCCGTGCCCTCCACCGCCATGGGCGCACTGGTCGGCCAGGTGGGCAAGGCCGACCCGCGCTTCGTTGTCACCAACGCCGACGGCAACGAGGCCTCGGCGATGAAAAACATCAACGAGGCGCTGAAGGTCCGCCACCCGACGATCGACCCGCTCTACAATCAGGAACCCAACGGCCAGGTCTACGAGCCGCTCAACGAGGACGCCTGTGCCGGTCTCGCCTCGGGCTTGGCCCTGTTCGGCTCCCGCGCGCTGTGGCTCTCCTATGAGTCCTTCGCCATCAACGGCTGGCCCATCGTCCAGACCGTCTCCCAGGCGATGGCCGAGCTGCGCCGCAAGACCCCCTCCATCGTCACCATGTTCACCGCCGGTGCGCTGGAGCAGGGGCGTAACGGCTGGACCCACCAGCGCCCGGAGATCGAGAACTACTTCGCCGCGATGATGCGCAACGGCAACTCCTTCGTGCTGTTCCCCTGCGACGCCAACGCCATGCAGGTGGCCTACGAATACGCCACCAACAGCTTCAACAAGAGCATGGTGATCATCGCCTCCAAGAGCCCGCTGCCGGTCTACATGAGCCTGGACGAGGCACGCGAGGCGATGGAGCAGGGCGCCGCCACCATCTACGAGTCCGCCACCGGCGACAAGGGCACCGTAGTCTTTGCCGTCACCGGCGATATGGTCTTTATGCCGGTGTTCGAGGCGAAGGAGAAGCTGGAGGCCGAGGGCTACCGCGTACGCATCGTCGCCGCGGTCAATCCGCGACGCCTCTACCGCCCCACCGATATCGCCTGGGACACCGTCTCCCAACCGGACGATCGCTTCATGGACGACGAGCGCTTCAACGCCCTGTTCGACGGCGATGCCGTGATCGCGGTCAGCGGCGGTCCCTCCGCCACGCTGGAGCCGGTGCTGCTGCGCAGCCGGGCGCCGAAGCGCGACACCTTTGCCTGGAAGCGCGGTGAGACCACCGCCTCGCCGGCCGAGATCATGGACTTCAACGGTATCACCGCCGAAGCCATGGCCGACCGCGCCAAGGGGCTGATTGGCTAAACGCCCGGATACGGGGGCACACCGCCCCCGTCACTTTCACCAACATATGAGGTGAACACCATGGCAGAGACCAAAATCGTTGCTCTGGATGACGACCCGACCGGCTCGCAGACGGTACACGGCTGCCTGCTGCTGACCCGCTGGGATGTGAAGACACTGAAAGAGGCATTGCTGGACGACTCGCCACTGTTCTTCGTCCTCACCAATACCCGTGGCATGGATGCGCAGAGCGCCGCCGACATCACCCGCGAGGTCTGCGCCAACCTGAAGCTTGCGCTGGACGAACTTGACCGGATCGGCAAACCGATCAATCCGATCCTGGTGAGCCGATCCGACTCGACCCTGCGCGGCCACTACCCGGTGGAGACCGATGTGATCGCCGAGGAGCTGGGGCCGTTCGATGCCCACTTCCTGGTGCCCGCGTTTTTCGAGGGCGGACGGATCACTCGCGACAGCATCCACTACCTCATCGTCGACGGCGAGGAGGTGCCGGTGCACCAGACCGAATTCGCCAACGACTCGGTGTTCGGCTACAGCCACAGCTACCTGCCCGACTATGCCGAGGAGAAGACCGGCGGACGCATCAAGTCCGAACAGGTGCAGCGCTTTATCCTCGACGATGTGCGCGGCGACAGCCTGGAGCGGCTAATGCAGCTGGAGGGCAACCTCTGCTGCGCCGTCGATGCCGAGACCCAGGCCGATCTGGATAACTTCGCCACACAGCTGCAACAGGCCGCCAGCCGAGGCAAGCGCTTCCTCTTTCGCAGCGCCGCCAGCCTGCTCACCGCACTGGCACAACTGAAGCCGCAGCCAGTTCCAGCAGAGTCGATGAACGCCTACGTCCGCGAGGGCAAACCCGGTGCGATCATTGTCGGCTCCCACGTGAAGAAGACCACCCAGCAGCTCGAACAGCTGCTGAAGATGCCCGCAGTGGAGCCGCTGGAGATCGACGTCGAGCAGATCGACGCAAACCGCGACAGCCTGCTCGACGAGGTCACCGACCACTGCCAGAAAGCCCACGGCGAGGGTCTGACCCCGGTGATCTACACCAGCCGGACGGAGAAGACCTTTCCCGACCAGGCGAGCCGCCTGGCCTTCGGCGAACGGGTCTCCGGGTTCCTGATGGATGTGGTGCGGCAGCTGCCGGAGGATATCGGCTTTCTTATCAGCAAGGGCGGCATCACCTCCAACGATGTGCTCAGCACCGGACTGGCCCTGCGCACCTCGCGCGTGGCCGGACAGATCATGCCGGGCTGTTCCGTCGTGCTCTGCCCCGACGACCATCCGCGTTTCCCGAAGCTGCCAGTGGTGATCTTCCCCGGCAATGTGGGTGATGAGTACGCCGTCGCCAACGCCTACGGTCGTCTCTCCGGCCATAACGCCGAGACACTGTTGCGCAAGACGGGGTAGGGCGATGAAGAGCAATCTGACAGGGGTGATCGACGCCCTCAGCCCCGCAGCGGTCGGCAGCTTCAACACCCTGGAGCCGGAGATGGCGCAGGCGGTGCTAGATGCCGCGGAGGAGCAGAACATGCCGGTGATGATCGGTGTGGCCACGCGTCACTACCATGCCATCCGCACACCGCTGCTGGCCCCGGCGCTGGTCAGGGCCATCGAGCAGGCCAGCGTGCCCGCCGCTCTGCATCTTGACCACGCCGCACCGGACGAGCTGGATACCATTCGCGAGGCACTGGACCTGGGCTTTAGCAGCATCATGATCGACGGCTCGCGCCTGCCCTTCGAGGAGAACGTCGCGGTCACGGCGAAGGTGGTGGAGATAGCTAAACCCTACGGTGCGGGCGTTGAAGGGGAGCTGGGCGGCATCGCCGGCGAGGAGGGCGTGGCCGATACCGGTGGAGACAATCCCGAGTCACTCCCCTACACCGATGCCGACGAGGCGAGGCGGTTCGTCGCCGAGACCGGGGTCGATGCCCTCGCCATCGCCGTGGGTACCGCCCATGGCATCTACAAACAGACGCCCCATATCAGTAATGAGACTATCGAGAAAGTGGCCGCCAGCGTCGATGTACCGCTGGTGATGCATGGCGCCACCGGGGTCTCCGATGCAGCGATTAGGCAATCGGTGCGCAGCGGCATTCGCAAGATCAACTACTTCTCTGGGCTGCTGCAGACGGCCATGGATCATGTGCGCGACGGCAGTGCGCGTCAGGACAACGACTATCTCGGCTTCAGGCAGGGGATGGCGGACCGCTGGCGAGAGCTCGCCGCAGAGCAGATGCGTCTCTACGCACTGCGTTGAGGAGCAGGGAGGAACAGGCATGCTGACACTGACCGAACAGGAACCGGGCGCCCCCATCGACAAGATGGCACTGCTCTCCCTGCTGCTCGAGCTCTTGCCCGAGGAGGACGTGCTCTACGATACCGAGGACCTGCGCCCCTACGAGTGCGACGGCCTCTCCGCCTACCGCCAGACACCGATGCTGGTGGTGCTTCCCAGCACCATCGGCCAGGTACAAGCAGTGATGCGCCTGTGTCACGAACACGAGGTGCCGGTGGTCGCACGCGGTGCCGGCACCGGCCTTTCCGGCGGCGCCCTGCCGCTGGGTGACGGCGTACTGCTGAGCCTGGCCAAGTTCAAATCCATTCTCGATATCGACCCGATCAATCGCAGCGCGCGGGTACAACCCGGCGTACGCAATCTGGCCATCTCCCAAGCGGTGGCGGGTCACGGCCTCTACTACGCGCCGGACCCCTCTTCGCAGATCGCCTGTACCATCGGCGGCAACGTGGCGGAGAACTCCGGTGGGGTGCACTGCCTCAAGTACGGCCTGACCGTGCACAACATCCTTGAGGTGAAGATCGTCACCGTCGATGGCGAACTGGTCACCCTCGGCGGCCAGTCGCTCGACTCCGCCGGCTACGACCTGCTGGCACTCATCACAGGCTCCGAGGGGATGCTCGGCATTATCGTCGAGGTCACCGTCAAGCTGCTGCCCACGCCGGAGCGCGCGCAGGTGGTATTGGCCGCCTTCGACGATGTCGCCCGCGCCGGCAAGGCCGTGGGTGCAATCATCGCCGCCGGCATCGTTCCCGCCGGGCTGGAGATGATGGACAAGCTGGCCATCGAGGCGGCGGAGGATTTCGTCCACGCCGGCTACCCCAGGGATGCCGAGGCGATCCTGCTGTGCGAGGTGGACGGCACCAACGAAGAGGTCTCCGAGCACATCCGCCTGGTTCGCGAACGCATGCTCGAGTGCGGAGCCACCGAGGTGCGCACCGCCACCAGCGACGAAGAACGACTCACCTTCTGGAAGGGGCGCAAGGCGGCTTTCCCCGCGGTGGGGCGTCTCTCCCCCGACTACTACTGCATGGACGGCACCATCCCGCGCAAACATCTACCCCACGTACTGGAGCAGATGAGCAGGATGTCCCGGGAGTACGGCCTGCGGGTGGCCAACGTCTTCCACGCCGGAGACGGCAACCTCCACCCGCTGATCCTCTACGATGCCAATACCCCCGGCGAGCTGGAACGAACCGAGGAGTTCGGCGGCCGCATCCTCGAGCTCTGCGTCGAGGTCGGCGGCACCATCACCGGCGAGCACGGCGTCGGCATGGAGAAGATCGGCCAGATGTGCAGCCAGTTCAATAGCGCCGAGATCGCCCAGTTCCACGCGGTCAAACACGCCTTCGATCCGCTCGGCCTGCTCAATCCCGGCAAGGCGGTGCCGACCCTGCAGCGCTGTGCCGAGTTCGGCGCGATGCACGTCCATCACGGTCAGCTCCCCTTCCCGGAACTGGAGCGCTTCTAACCATGAGCGATATCAGCCAAGCCCTCCAGCAACAGGTCCGCGACGCCGCCGCAGGGCAGCAGCCGCTGCAGATCATCGGCAGCGGCAGCAAGGGTTTCCTCGGTCGTACAACCGGGGGCGAGCCGCTGCGCCTTGGCGAGCACCACGGCATCACCCACTACGAGCCGGTGGAGCTGGTACTCACCGCCCGCGCCGGCACACCGCTGAAAGAGATCGAGCAGACCCTCGCCGAACAGGGGCAGATGCTACCGTTCGAGCCGCCGCACTTCGGCGACAACGCCACCCTCGGCGGTACGATTGCCGCGGGCCTCTCCGGCCCGCGCCGCCCCTTCGCCGGTGCGGTGCGCGACCACGTGCTCGGCTGCACCCTGCTCAACGGCAAGGGCGAACTGCTGCACTTCGGTGGCGAGGTGATGAAGAACGTCGCCGGTTACGACGTCTCGCGTCTGATGAGCGGCGCCATGGGAACCCTGGGCGTGCTGCTCGAAATCAGCATCAAGGTGTTGCCGCGCCCGGCGCAGGAGCTGACCCTGACCCAGGCGTGCCACTTCGACCGGGCGATTGAGCTGATGAACGGCTGGTCGGCCAGTCCGCTGCCGCTCTCTGCTGCCTGTTGCGACGGCGAAACACTTTCCGTACGCCTCTCCGGTGCGGCCAGCGCGGTCAATGCAGCACGAGCCGTCATTGGCGGAGATGTTGTCGATGACGGCAACAGCTTCTGGCAATCCTTGCGTGAACACCGCCACCCCTTTTTTGAAAATGAACTGCCGCTGTGGCGCCTCTCGGTTCCTCCCGCCACGCCGCATATGACTCTACCGGGCAAGTGGTTCATCGACTGGGGCGGGGCGCAGCGCTGGCTCCTCACCGATGCCGACCCGGAGCAGATCTGGCAGGCCGCCGCCGGGGCAGGTGGTCACGCTAGTCGCTTCCGCGGTGGCAACAACGATAGCGAGGTCTACCAGCCGCTACCCGAGCCACTGATGGCGCTGCACAGAAACCTCAAACGCTCCTTCGATCCGAAGGGGATTCTGAACCCGGGACGACTTTACAGCGCCCTATAGACGGATCGCATAGAGGGATCGAAACCATGCAGACATCGATTGCCGCAGAGCTGAAACTGACACCGGCGGGACTGGAAGCCGACACCATCCTGCGCAAGTGCGTGCACTGCGGTTTCTGCACCGCCACCTGCCCCACCTACCAGCTGCTGGGCGATGAGCTGGACGGCCCACGCGGGCGCATCTACCTCATCAAGCAGGTGCTGGAGGGAGAGCAAACCACGCGTAAGACCCAGAGCCACCTTGACCGCTGTCTCACCTGCCGCGCCTGCGAGACCACCTGCCCCTCCGGGGTCAACTACCACCGGCTGGTGGATATCGGCCGTCAGGTCGTCGAGACCCGCGTATCCCGCCCTCTGGGTGAACGGGTCATCCGCCGCGCCCTGCGCGCGGTGCTTCCCTACCCGGAACGTTTCGGTACGCTGCTACGACTTGGCCAGTCGCTACGGCCCTTGCTGCCCGAGGCGCTGAAGAAGAAGGTCCCGCCGCTACGCCGTGCAGAACCGTGGCCGCAACAGAAACAGCAAAGACAGATGCTGATCCTCCAGGCCTGCGGACAGGCCACCGCCATGCCCACCACCAATGCCGCTACCGCCCGGCTGCTGGACCGGCTGGGGGTCGAACTGGTCACCGCCAGCGGCAGCGGCTGCTGCGGCGCCGTCAGCCACCACCTCGGTGCCGAGGAGGAGGGGCTGGAGTTCATGCGCCGCAACATCGACGCCTGGTGGCCGCATATCGAGAACGGCGCCGAGGCGATCGTGATCACCGCCAGCGGCTGCGGGTCCATGGTCAAGGAGTACGCCGAGGCACTGCAGCATGATCCTGACTACGCCGACAAGGCGGCGCGCATCTCCGCGCTCAGCCGGGATATCAGCGAGGTGCTCGCCGACGAGGACCTGAGCGCACTACAGGGAGTCGGTGCCGGGCGAAAGGTCGCTTTCCACAGCCCCTGCTCGCTGCAGCACGGACAGCAGATCAGCGGCGTGGTGGAGAATATCCTGGAACGGGCCGGATTCACCCTCACCGAGGTCCCCGATAGCCACCTCTGCTGCGGCTCGGCGGGCACCTACTCGCTGCTGCAGCGGCCGCTGTCGCAGCAACTTCTCAACAACAAGCTGGACGCCCTGCAAAGCGGCAAGCCCGATGTCATTGCCACCGCCAACATTGGCTGCCACATGCACCTGGAGAGCGGTTCAGAAACCCCCGTAATGCACTGGGTCGAGCTGCTGGATGCTAACCTCTCCCCATCGACGAAACAGGGAGAGTAGTAATGGCAGAGACGATCGGTTTTATCGGCCTGGGCATCATGGGCCAGCCGATGGCCCTCAACCTG
>JBEPXU010000080.1:0-8918 GCA_041641735.1 Ectothiorhodospiraceae bacterium | reverse complement strand
CAGGGGGAGAGATATTGCTCTCTGAAGCGGTGGCCAAGGAGCTGCCGGAGGCGCTATCCATGACGGGGCCGCGTGGGCTCGAAGTCAAAGGTAAGCAATTACCACTGACCGTGTATGCTGTTGTATGAACCGGGCGTGATACACTTACTTACACGCGAGTTAACCCTTCATGGCGAGTATGATTTCTGACGATTTTTCTGAGCGTTTCGGCGGAATTCGCCGTCTCTATGGTGTTGATGACGCGGAGGTCATTCGCCACAGCCACTTTTGCGTGGTGGGCATTGGTGGCGTGGGCTCCTGGGTGGTGGAGGCCCTGGCGCGCAGCGGTGTCGGAGCGATCACCTTTATCGACCATGATGATATCTCCGTGACGAATACCAATCGCCAGTTGCACACCCTCACCTCCACCATTGACCGTTCCAAGTCCGAGGTAATGGCCGAGCGCGTGCGCGAGATCAATCCCGGTTGCCGGATTACGGCGATTGATGACCTGCTAAGCGAGAAGAACATCGAAAAATATATCGGCCAGAATCTTGATTATGTGGTCGATGCCATCGATTCCATTCGCCACAAGGCCGCACTGATTGTCTACTGTAAACGTAACAAAATTCCCGTTGTTACCACCGGCGGGGCAGGGGGGATTACCGACCCTACCCGTATACAGATTACCGATCTCAGTCGTACCCACAACGATCCGCTGGCGGCCAAGGTACGTGCAAAGCTGCGTAGCGATTACGGCTGGTCACGTAATCCCAAGAGCCGCTTTGGTATCGATTGTGTCTTCTCAACCGAACAGCATAAATATCCCAAGGAGGACGGCAGTGTCTGCCAACGTAAACCGGGTGTGGCCGGTGCCACCCTCGATTGCAACTTTGGTTACGGTTCGGCCACCTTCGTCACGGCCAGCTTCGGTTTCGTAGCCGTATCGCGGGCCATCGACAAACTGATTGCTAAGAAACGCAGGCAGGCAAAGGCATGAGTGAAGAGCAAAGCGTTGAGTTCGATAAAATTCCCATCGGTATCAGCAGCTGCCTGCTTGGTGAAGAGGTCCGCTTCGACGGCGGTCATAAACAGGACAGCTACATCCTCGGCACCCTGAGCGACTATTTCGCCTTCCAGCCGGTCTGCCCCGAGGTGGCCATCGGTCTGCCGATCCCACGTCCGCCGATCCGGCTGGTACAGCACGACGACGGGATCCATGTGGTCGGGGTGAAGGACCCGAGTGTGGATGTCACCGACAAGTTGCACGACTACGGCAAAAAGATGGTACGGGAGATGGCTGGCATCTGCGGGTTTATCTTCAAGCGCGCCTCGCCCAGCTGCGGTATGGAGCGGGTCAAGGTCTATGCCCCGGATGGCCGCTCTATCGACAAGGCCTCCGGTGCCTTTGCCGAAGAGATAAAAAAGGGGCAGCCGCTGCTGCCCACCGAGGAGGAGGGGCGTCTCGGTGATCCCGGCCTGCGCGAGAATTTCATCATGCGCGTCTTCGTCTATCATCGCTGGCGACAACTGCTGGCGAGTGGAATCACTGCAAAAAAGCTGATCGACTTTCATACCGATCACAAGTATCTCATTATGGCCCACAGTCAGAGCGCCTATAAGTCTATGGGCAAGATGTTGGCGGATGCCGGAAAGGCCGATATCGACACCCTGGCCGAGGAGTATCTTGAGGCACTGATGATGGCATTGGCCAAACCGGCGCCGACGAAGCAACATGTTAACGTGCTTCAGCACCTGCTCGGCTACCTCAAGAACCAGCTCGATGCCGAAGACAAGGCAGAGATGCTTGAGGTGATCGAGCACTATCGCGAAGGGATTGTACCGCTTATCGTGCCGATTACATTATTAAAACACCACTTTCGTCGCCATCCACACGAATATATCGAGCGGCAGGTCTATCTTTCACCCCATCCGCATGAGCTGATGCTCCGGAATCTGATCTGATGTTCAATTCTGTTGTAGGAGCGGCCGTCGCGGCCTCGAATATTGTATTTATCCATGACTCTCGCCAAGGCGCAGAGGCGCAAAAGTTTTGCTTAAAAACGTTCTGTGTTCTTTGTGTCTTGGTGAGAAATTTTATCTATCTATGTCATTGCGAGGAACAGAGTGACGAAGCAATCTTTCATCCAGAACGAGTGCAGATTGCGTCGTCGCTTCGCCTCTCGCAATGGCGGTATTATTCTCCTTAAGGGCTGCCATGCGCCTCGATAAGTACCTGTCCCACGCCACTGGCCTGACCCGTTCCCGAGCCCACGGCATGATTCGGAGTGGCCAGGTGAGCGTCGATGGCGAGGTTGTAACAGTTGTCGGTTTCAAGGTTTCCGACGGGGCTGAGGTTGCCTGGCAAGATCAGGTCGTGGCGCCGGGCGGTAAGCGCTATTTCATGCTCAACAAGCCAAAAGGCGTTGTCTGCGCGACGAGTGATGCCGAGCATAGGACGGTGCTGGACCTGCTCGACATCGAAAGCAAAAAAGGTCTGCATGTCGCCGGCCGGCTAGATATCGATACCACGGGACTGGTGCTCATTACCGATGATGGCGACTGGTCACACCGTATCACTTCGCCCAAGCATAAGTGCAGTAAGATCTACCGTGCCACCCTTGCTGAGCCGGTCAATGAAGCGCTAATCGAACGTTTTGCCAAAGGTGTGGTGTTACGCAACGAAAAAAAGAAGACATTGCCGGCCCGGCTGGAGATTCTTTCCCCCACAGAAGTGCGTCTGACTATCAGCGAGGGGAAGTATCATCAGGTCAAGCGTATGTTTGCTGCCGTCGGTAACCGGGTCTCGTCGTTGCATCGTGAGCGTATTGGTGTGTTGGCGCTGGGTGAGGAACTGAAACCCGGTCAGTGGCGGGAGCTGACCCAGGAAGAGGTCAACTCGGTGACATCCCCGGTGTAGGTGCCTGTCGGGAATACCATTGGGTTTATCAACTTGTCACAAGTTTCCTTTTATCCATGCGAACAATGCCGTATGAAGGGGGAGGGGTGAATTGTTGTGAATAGTGCGATTAAGGCCGTAGTTATGACGCTTAACACAGAGCGTCTGGTACTTTTGCTGCTCTTTATCGCTGCTGCGCTCGCCATTACCCTCTACAACGCGGATGTGTTCCTTCATCTGACAACAGGGAGGTATCTTCTGGAACATAATGCGTTTCCAGAAGGTGACCCCTTCTCCTTCTCGCATTCCGGTGCGCCATGGAACTTGCATGAATGGCTTTATCAGGTAGGCCTCTATGCTCTCTATGCGCAATTTGGCGAAACCGGAATCAAGTTTGCAACGGCGCTCTTGTTTGTCCTGACTGTCGATCTAACAAAGCGAAACTGCGAGCTTGTCGGGGCACACAGAAATACTGCCTGGGTGGTTACCTTGCTGGGCGTTGTCGCATGGACGAACTTTCTTAGCGCAAGACCTCACATGCTGAGCTTTCTTTTCTTTGCATTTACCCTGAATGCTATCTTGCAATACAGAAAGAATGGGGAAGTCGGGAAGCTGTACCTGATTCCGGTGGTAATGCTGTTCTGGGTCAACGTACACGGTGCCTTCCTGCTGGGAATTGCCTTACTGGGGTATTTCCTCATCATACAAGCAATCGAAAATCGCATCAGTGGCCTGGCTGATAGACCCCTATCGCCGATTTTCTATACCGTGATTTTCTCGTTGCTAATGACGCTGGTTAACCCTAACGGATTTGAGCAGCTGCTATTCCCCTTTCAGCTTGCCAACCAATGGGCGATTGAATATGTTGCAGAGTGGCAGCCCCCCGATTTCTCGCAGCCCATCGCAGTGGTGTATCTGTTAATGGTGGCGGCATTGATTGTTTTCTCCCTGGTGAGGAGTAACCGGGTGCTCATGTCGGGGCTGATTATCACAATTCCGTTTGTCGCCGCATCACTGACATCGATGCGACACATTCCTATAGCGGTGATTTTCCTCACGCCCTTCCTTACGCGTGCCATCGAGCATGTGCTGGCGCTCATCAGGCAGCATAGCCTGAAACGCAAAGTCGATGGAGGGCGTACGTCTTCCCCCATTTCAAGAACGCTTCACCGGGAACTTGGTCAAAGTGAGTACCTTATGAATTGGTCAATACTTGCCCTAAGTGTGGTATTGCTGATCTGGTTATGGCCCAAGGTTACCGTGCTTAAGAAGACCATGAATATTGAGCAATTTCCAGTTGATGCCGTGCAGTATCTGGATCGGAATGGGATCACCGGGCGAATGTTTTCGCCCATGGGGTATAGCGATTATATATTGTTTGAACGCTATCCCAGGCAGAAAATATTCTATGATATGCGGGTTGAAATCTACGGTGGTTCCCTTGCGAAAGATTATCTTTTAATGCTTTACGCGAAGGATGGGTGGAAGCGTAAATTCAAACAATACCATTTTGATTTTGCGGTGCTAAGATTGTCAGATCCCCTGTTTGGGGCATTATTGGAGAAAGACCTTGGAGAAGTGGTCTACAGGGACAAGCGAGATGCAATCGTACTGTTCGATAACAAAATGATTACAACTAACTAATACGGTTGAGGTAGGACTATCGGGAACATGGTGAGAGCATGAGAAAATATTCATGGCATAACATTCGCTTGCGTTTGCATCGTTTGAATGGTCACCAACTGCGATTTTCTCTCACCTTCTTACTGATTGTCGCTTTCTATACTTGTGTCGTTTACATGACGGCAGCTGTGAATGACCTTGGCGACACAATAAAGCTGGGTTTATATTCTCCGCTAGCCAATCTTTTTCTACTTATCCTGGTTGTTGCTCTCAACCTGTATGTTATCTATCTGAGCCTGCGAGCCCTCTTACGAAGGGAAGAAAGGCCTTTGCTGAGCGTTATTCGACAATTTCGTCACTCAGTGGGTTTTCGCAGAATCTTTGAGGTTGTTTTCCCGCTAATCCTGATCTCCTTATTCAATTCTGTATTCACGTCGTTTAAAGCGATATACAGTCATATCAACCCTTTTTACCTTGATCCCTATTTTGCGAAGATTGACCGCTTGATTCATGGAGGTATTGAGCCCTGGCAGTTAACGCATTCACTTATAACGACCCCTACGGGAATGCTGGTTGTAGATGCCTTTTATACTGTATGGTTGCTTGTGATGTGGGGCTTTATGGGGTGGCATCTCCTGAGGTTAAATCAGCCGATGGAACGATATCAGTTCCTGTTATCGTATGTATTGTGCTGGTCTTTTATCGGGACGCTTGCGGCCTATGCACTGTCATCGGCGGGTCCCTGTTATTACGGACTAGTGACCGGAAACGATGGGCTATATGCTCCGCTCATGGAGCAGTTGCAGCTGCAAAAAGAAGCGCTTCTTGCCCATCACGACTGGCGTGATATCAGCGCTCTTAACGCCCAGGAATATTTGTGGAATAGTCACCTCGCTGGCGTGGTTGCGCCGGGCGGTGGGATATCGGCGATGCCAAGCATGCATGTTTCCATGGCTGTCCTTTTCACACTGAGTGCCTGGAAAAAAAGCCGTGTATTCGCTGCGATCACGGGCGGCTACGCACTGATGATCCTCTTCGGCTCGGTGCATCTTGGTTGGCACTATGCGATCGACGGTTATGTCGCTATCCCGGCGACCGTGCTGATTTGGTTCGTCTCCGGGTGGATGGCCAGGCGAATCGTACTTGGGAAAGGCCGTTGGATAGAAGATGTCAGCTAGGCGGTCAATGTTCCCGGCACATTGCTTAACCGTTATTACGCCATACCGCTTCGGTTTCGTAACCCTGTCCGGAGCATAACACCGGCAAGCAGCCAGATAAGAAGCTCCAGTGCGCCCATGGCACCGCCCCCACCGCTATACCCGGGCTTGTGTACGACTTTCACCTTTTCAGGTTCTTCCTTCACCTTCTCTTTAAATTTGGAAAGCTCGGTATCCAGGTTGGCGATCATCATGGCCGTTGCCTCATCGAAGCTTTTGAGGCTGTCTTGCCTCAACTCCTCGCTGAGGTTGACCGGGGTAGAGCTACCCTTGACGCTGCTGGTGCCGGGTGCCCTGAAGAGCATTTTCTTGCTGGAGATGTCATAAACAGCGGTATCCATCATGGTGCTGGTGTCGTTTTTCTCGCCGGAGACGACATAGGCGCCCACGAGTGTCCAGTACGTTAACGAAAGGAATCCCTCATCGGTAAACTGGACCTGATCGTAGGAGACCAGGGCTATCACATCGGTGCCGTACATGGTCTTAATCTGTTCCAGGTTGGCAAAACTACCACCCGGGGTGAGGTAGGCGGACGGAATGACCTCTATATCGCTGATATAGTCGTACTGTCTGAAATGCTCGGCCACCTTCTCAAGGAGCAGGTGCTTTTTCTGTTCGGTCAGTGTCAGACCGGAGGAGACTCCTGACCATGACCATAAATTGAGGCCGCGATGGCGGCTCTGCTGTTCAGGTACGAAGGCGATGCCCACCTTGATAGGTAGCCTCAGCACAGGGGTTGATGGCTTAATCCGGACATCGGTTTTTTGAGGGTAGAGATAGTCGACAACACTGCTGCGCGCCCGGGTCTGTTGCCCGGCACAGCCTGAGATAAATACTGCTGTCAGTAGTAGAGCAAGGAATTTTGCCGTTCGCTGGTCCATCGCTATCCCCCACGTTATGTGTGTCGCTTATGGGGTAAATATAGACGAAATACCCGGTGTGGCCAGCTGCGGGCGGCTTACCACATCAGGTCATCCGGCACCTCAAACTCGGCGTAGGGATCATCCTCATCGACCACCGTCTCATCCTTCCCGCGATTACAGTAAACCAGATAACTTTCATCACGCTGAGCTATCTTCTCGCTCACATTCGTGGGGACGAGCTCGTACTGATCATCGAGTCGTACAATGGCCAGGTGGCCATTGCCGAGCTGTCGCTGCTGGGTCTCATCCACATAGATGTGAGTAACCTTTGTGCCATCAGTAAAGTTGTAACTGATATCGCCGGCATTTTTCTCAAGTCGGTTCATTTCGATAAGCTGACGGATTTGGGCGGTAATGGCACGCTGCTCAGCCTCCTGTTTCCGCTGCAGGTTGAGTTGGCGATCACGCTCAACCTTCTCGGCGTGGGCCTTTTCGGCGGCAAGTCTGGCCTCATCGACGGTTTCGACCTTGTTCTTGCGCTTCAGTTTGTCCTGCTTGTGCTTGGCTTTGGTGGCCTTTTGCGCCTTTTTCTTGTCGACCAGACCGGCCTTGAGCAGTTGATCCTGCAGTGACATGGTGTACTCCGTATACGGGATAGTTAGTAATCTAATAGTAATAATAACAGCTGCTTAGAGGGCGGCCAATGTTGCCCATGCGAGGAGGGTAACAGGCTGAAAGCAACTACTGACGCGAGCGCTCAATCCACCCTGTGTTAGCGATCAGGGTTTGCAGAGCTTGGTGACGTGATCGGCGGGTTCGCCGCGACAGCTCCAGTGGCTGTCACTTTCTGTAACGACAGGGCGCATCCGCATGGTAATCGGGTACTTTTTACCCACAATCACCAGTTCTCCTGATTCATTGAGTTCCAGGCTGGCAATCTGGTCTGGACAGGGGTTTTTATAGTCAGTGTTTACCGGCGCATCCTGTTCAAGCTGCCGGAGCACCTGATCCCGCATGTTTTTCGTGCATGCCAGCATGGAGGTGGAGGCAATACGGGAAAGGGACTTTTCATCGGTGTTCGGCAGCATCAGAAGCAAGATTCCGAAAAGAACCACTACGCCGGCAACCCATCGCGTCATCATAGGCTGTTACCTGTCTATTGATAGCCGTCCAGCACAGCATTAAGCATCGTTGGACGGTACCTGTTGGTTATTTTAGGCATGCTCTCATAAAGACAAAAAGGGGTAAACTTTTGATAGCGAGTCCCATCGGCAGGGAAAGGTTACTGCTCCAGCTACTCATTCCTGTTTTCAAAGGATTGTGTCTCACCTCGCTTGTCCAAGGCATAGAAACCGCTTCGTGAGACCCCAAACCAGTGACACAGGCGAAGAATTCCTAATTCTCGGTTTCTTGCGATGAATTCGAATTTCTCTGATGTCGTTCCGCGAGTAACCGTTGCCACTTTTTTAGCAGGTCGTTCTCCTGCCTGAGTCGAGCAACTTCATTCTCTCAAAAACCGGAACAAAAACCGAGAAATAATTGATCTATGGCCCGGTTTTTCCCGACCTTATAGTTAGGTTCGTTGGGAGTGTGTTGACTTGGCATTAAGTGGAAATCGAATATTTCTGGGCGTGAAAAATCAAGAAATACCTCGACAGAATTTCTAACACTCCCAGGGAGAATGTTGAATGGACTTACTATTAATTTTAGAGGTCTTGACGCCACAGTCGCTTGTTATGCATTTAGTCACCACCACATATAAGGTGGTTAACCGATAACGTGTCTTTTTCTGTGTTGTATGTGAATGATGCCCTTGAGCCCAGTATAATCATACTTTGATCTATCCACTGCGGAGGAGATTTGCACGACAACCCATTTTGGGAGGGGTGTCTTTTGCAGCCTTGTTTCAACGAGAAAAGAACTTCACTCATGCACTCCTCGTTGTTTCGGTATACCTTTTCTATGCAGCCGATGCCTTCTTCACCGGGGCCAAAACCACACTTAGTATTTTTAGTTTCATACTTTTTCATTTGCCTCCAGTTTTTGCTCTGGAATTCATAGATGAATTGCGCATACCGCATTGTGAACTCACCTTTGTATTGAGGTGGATTCGCTTTGGCGGGAAATGCCAGAGGAAGTAACATAAGAACTAAGGTTAGCCTGAACATATATTCCTTTTATGCATAACGTTCCACTTGAGCTGCGGCTTACCCTGAAGCATGGCGGAAGGGTAAGGCGTCAATGTCGAAGCGGTTGTTATGTTTTTTATTCACCGTATAGCACCTTGTTGATGAGGGGATAAAAAACCAATGGTTCTTTCTCGTTGAATGAAACGCT